>DAOVGP010000027.1 GCA_030672375.1 Candidatus Aenigmatarchaeota archaeon
GAGAGTTCCGAGCGCGCGAGAAAATAGAAGAGTTTTTAAAGGATTAATACAAAACATTCTTAAAACTTTCATTCATAATCCTTGAAAGGACATTTGGTGATATTATGAAAACATTAATTATTGCAGCAGGAGATGGGACAAGATTAAGTAAGTATACAAAAGAGATTCCAAAACCATTGATATCCTTAGATGGAAAACCATTAATTGAAACCATTCTAGATAAATGTAAAGGTTTAGGGCTGAATGATTTTGTCATTGTAACAGGATATTTAGAAGAGAAAATAAAAACGAAAATACAAAAACTTATAAACAAAAGTGAAATAAATGTGGAATTTATTAGTAACCCTGAATTTGATAAAGAAAATGGTCTTTCGGTTTACTGTGCTAGAAATGCTCTTAAGAATGAAGATAGATTTTTACTTATGATGGCTGATCATATTTTTGATTCTGCTCTTTTGAAAAAAATAATCAATTATAATATAAAAGAAGGATGTTTACTTGCTATTGATAAAAATTTATCAAAGGTTTTTGATTTACAAGAAGCTATGAAAGTTTATGAGAAAAACGGAAAAATCTTAGATATTAGTAAGAACCTTAAAGAGTATAATGCTGTAGATACAGGTTTTTTTCTTTGTACGCAAGATGTATTTAAAGCATTAGAAGAATCAATAGAACAAGGTTTTTATAAACTTTCTGATGCTATGCTATCGCTAACGAAAAATAGAAAATTATCAGCGGTAGATATTTCTGGAAATTTCTGGCTAGATGTTGATACAGAAAAGGATTTGGAATTTGCTAGAAAACATTTTCATTTTTAAAGGACGTGATGAGATGAAGTATTATATTTACGAAAGTAGAATTTTTCAAAAATATAGAAAAGTTGGAAATAGAATAAGAAAAAGGTTATCAAAAATAATTTTGAAACTATTTCCTAATGTAAAACCAAACCAAATAACAATTTTAGGTTTTTTTATTGGAGTACTCGCATCGATAAGTTTTGGTCTAAGCCATCTTGTTTTTGGTGCATTGTTATATTATCTTTCAGATGTATTAGATGGTATTGATGGCTACATAGCAAAATATAAGAAGTTATCTTCATCGTATGGTGCATACCTCGATTCATGTCTTGATAGATATGTTGATGCTTTTGTTATAATTGGGATTATTTTACATCTTTTAACTACTTTTCCAAATATTAAGCCCTCATTAATTATTGGAATACTAGCTTTAGTTGGGATCTTTATGCATAGTTATTCTACACATAGAGCGGAAGCATTAGAAAAAACCATTCTCCAAACACAAATACCGTTTGATAGAAGAATGAGGATGCATTTAATTGTTTTTGGGTCTATTTTCAATCAATTATTTTATATTTTATTTATACTTGCAATTGTTAGTAATTTGAATATCTTATGGAAATTGCATCCTTCAATGATGAAGGATTTTAAAAAATTAGGGAAAAAACAAATAAAATTATTACCAAAAACATCGATTAAAAAATTTAAGAAAAGGTAAAGCGCGCGAGGAAATTGCATATAACAAGAACAAAAATCTATCTGATTCTCTTATCTAATTAATTAGATTGGACCGGAGGGGAATTGAACCCCTAGCCTCCTGCGTGCGAGGCAGGCGATCTAAGCCGTTGATCTACCGGCCCGTGTTATTTAAATCCTCCACAAGATTAAAATAGTTAGTATTAGAAATAAGTTTTTCAGGGGCTCGTAGCTTAGTCAGGTTAGAGCATTCGGCTGATAACCGAAAGGTCCTGAGTTCAAATCTCAGCGAGCCCATTGATATCATGCCTGGATTATTCATTGCCTTTGAAGGAATAGGCTCAGCAGGAAAAAAGACACAGATACAGTTATTAGCAAACATGCTTCGAAGCTTGGATAGGCAAGTTGCAACGATAAGTTTTCCTTCTTACGAGACCGAAATAGGTAAACTCATCAAGGGATGGATAACAAGAAGTTTTGATATAAATCCTGAAACCGCTTCCATGCTCTATGCTGCAGATAGGATACAATACCAAAAGAGAATAAAAGAATGGTTGAGAAAAAATTGGATAGTTATCACAGATAGATACTGTTATTCTAACATCACATATCAATCAGTGTTAGGTCTATCTAAGCAATGGTTAATAGACATTGAAGCCCCGATTATCAAGCCTGGCATAGTAATTCTGTTAAACGTTCCTGAGATCACAGCTGCGAGTAGGGGAACTAAACAAGAAAGTCTACAAAAATTCCTAGACATGAAAGAAGAAAAACCAGTAGAAACTCTACGACAAAAAGTATCAAAAGAATTTTTAGAATTAGCTAATAATCCTCCATATGGGAGAGAATGGCATGTAATCGATGGTACAAGAACTGTAAAAGAAATCCATGCTCAAGTATGGAGTATCGTTCAAGAAAAGCTATCTTAAATGTCTTCCCAGTTTTCAATCTCTTCTTTACTCTCGGCTAAGACGTCTGATTTTGGGGTTTCTTCTGGAGTTTTCTCTTCGATAGCTTCCTCTTCTGTGGGTACTTCTGACTGATCTAAAACATTCTTCATAATTCTTTCCTTAATGTCTGATTTTGGAGTTTCTTCTATTTCTTCTTGGATATTTTCGGGTTCTTGACTTCTTCCAGGTTCAACAGAAATTTCATCGATTCTCCTTGTTAAGTTTTCTATCTTAGATTCCAAACTTTCTAACTTTGCTGATATGTCCTTCATCGCATTATCTGTCCTCTCGTCTATTGCTTTAATTATACCCATCTGCAACAGTATACCAAAAAACCCGATGTTAGTTTTTTCACCCGTTCCTAAATTCTCACAGACATGAGTCTTTTTGTTATTATCAAAATATATCTTGAAGTCCTCTGTGTTGATTTCAAATTTTTTAGGTATTTCCATGTTATCAGTAATTATATGGGTTTTATCAAATATGAGATTTTTATCCGATACCATATCTAAAGGTAGATTTTTATACTCTTTAAAGAAAAATACTCATATGCCCAACGGTGATTTTAGAGTTTTCTTTAACTTTGTAGCAAATACCCAAGTTCTATTCTAATACTTGGTGGTATTTTAGGTTGGATGTTATGTGGATTTACAGAAATCGAAGTTTTTTGTAATAATTGGCTTGGACTTATTATAATCGGGATTGCTCTACAAGTTGTATGGATGACGTTTAGATATAGTAGGAATCAATGAATTATTTTCTCTAGTAACAAAAATCTATCTGAATTCTTTTTGGGGTTGTTTGATTAAATTTACTAAAAAAAGAAACGAAAAAGAAGGGGTTTACTTGACCAAATTTATGTCAATCGTGGAAACGTTTATCTTGTTTCCATCTTCGACTACCATTTCTTCAGTTCCAGTCTCTATGCTTTTTATTTTAACATCTCGTAGGAAACGATTTCTTACAATCTCTGATACATCAACAGCTCTTGAGATCGATCTTCCTCTAGCTTTCAAATGGACTTCTTTTAGACCCCCACTAAATTGGGTTATTACTGCTAAAACGTAAGACATAGTTGGTTTTTGTCCTACGTATACAATATTGTCGTCAGTCCTTTTAGCTTCTTTACTTTCTTTTACTTCTTTTGTTTTTTTGGTTGTCATTTGTATACCTCCTATTTTTAGAGCATGATTGTTCATACTGTTATTTTTCTTAACACTAAGATGACTTATTCAGATTTAAATGTTTCTCTTCCAAGAACAAAAATCTATCTTCTTCATCATCCTATACCAGTTGTAGAAGATCTATCTGATTCTGGGGGTTGATTTTGATTAGTAGATATTTGTACAAGACTAAATCCCCCGTTCGATACGTTTATAAGCTTATAATTCTACAGTTCTAAATTCAATTAGGAGGAAAAATAAATGCCATTCGAGAAAAGAGGCTTTGGACAAAGGGAAATGCACAAAGCAACTTGTGCTGATTGTGGACAAGAATGTGAAGTGCCGTTTAAACCTGATGGAAGTAAGCCAGTCTACTGTAAAGAATGCTATCAAAAGCATAAACCGAAGAGGTTCTAATCCTAGGATAAGTTTTGGATTAGTATTTTAGGGTTTAATTTTAGTTAGAGGATTTTATATAAATCATTCAACAACAAAAATCTATCTGATTCAAATTTTTAGTGTTTTAATCGATTTTACTGTCAAAAAGGTAACTCAATAACATGTTCGATTTATTTATTATGAATCTGTTCTCTTCCTCGTAATCTTCTACCTCTTGTTCAGAAATCGGAATGCCAGAGTTAAGATATAATCTCATGGCCATCTCTTTCGGATCATCCGAGACCCCCATCTTACTTAGAATATTGCCTGGTTCTTTATCGATAGAATTGACAAAATTCATGGATTTGAATATATTTCTATTGGAAGTATTTGTCTGATTCTCCGTGTAAATTGCACGCAATTGCTCGGCAGTCTGTTCGGGGTTTGGTATTCCACCGTATCTTAGTATAGATTCTATGTTTGAATTCGATATGGGAAAATAAATTGGGTAGTCGAACCTATCTCTTACAGCAACATCTAGTTTGTAGGGATTGTTAGTTATTCCCAAAGCAATCGTTGAAGGATATCTCTCATCTAGAATATTCATTATATGACCTGTCGCCGTGTTATAAACGTTATATTCACTTTCATCTCTCCTCTGAGCGAATATGTCGAGTTCGTCTAACACCAGAACTACTTGACCATGTTTAAGGTATCTATCTATCTTATTTATCCACTTCCTTACAACTTTAGGTGAATCTATTCTGAGCGAGTTACATTTAACCTTGACAAGGGAATACTCCGATCCGTTTTTATTCAAGTTAGAGGTGAGGGCTTGGGGATATAGAGTCTTTCCTGTACCTGGAAACCCGAATAACAAAAGTCTGTATTCGGTCTTAAGTTTTTCCGCCATTTTACCAAAAGTCATCCCAAATTCCATTTGTCTTTCGTAACCGCTAAAGAAGGGTGATTCTATATCTTGACTTTTCAAAAAAATGACAGGTTGCATCCACTTATTTAGAAGCCCATACTTTTTAAATCTTATTGAAAAAAGGAATAAAAGATCGTGTGTGGGTTTCTTTCCAGAACAAAAATCTATCTGATTCGGGTTAAAACTAATATCTTATGCTGAAGTCTTTAAATTCACCTTTATACTCTTGGGTTTCTATTTCTACATTATCCACTCTTGCAGACCCATCTCCTTTTTTCAAAAATTTAATTAAATCATCAATCCTATTCTTTTCTCCTTCTGCCACAACTTCAACTCTACCGTCAGATAAATTTCTAACCCAACCTTTAATTTCTAGAGTATCAGCTACCCTTTTAGTATTGGATCTAAAAAAGACTCCTTGAACTCTTCCAGAAATAAAAACATGAATCCTTGTTTTCATACTAACTATTCAGTTCGAAAAGTTTAAAGCTTTAAAACATTCTAATATTATACTATGGAGAATTTTATAAGAATTCAAATTTTGAGTCTTATTATTCTTGTAGAGTGAAATATCTCCATTGGTTTTTACTTCTAATCGGTTTTTGATGGTGATTCTGATGACTTTACAACATGCAATATATGATAGGGAATATTTTGGTAGTGTAAGTAATAGAAAGCAGGATGTTCTAAGAAATCTTAAAAGAGTCAACCCTGATTGTTACGAACTTTATGAATTAGTCGAGATGCAAAGAAAAGGTCAATTAATTGGAGGAAAATTATCTAGCGATATGCTCAATCCGTATATACAAGCACTTCTCATAATAAGATATTCAAAATATCCTATAAAAGCTTCAGATGTAGCTAGAATGTGTGACATAACAAAATACAGAGTCAGGCATTTAACTTATTATGACTTAGTTGAAGTTGTTAGACAAGATAATAAGAAGCGCAATAGGTATGTGATTTCTGAATTGGGTGATCAATTTTTAAAAAATTGTCTATCTACTCCATCTTCAACCCCTGATATGAATACATGGGACGAAATTCAAATGACTGCAGGAGTTATACCGTGAGGACGGGGGTAAAATATGAAAAAAAGGAAGGAAATAAAGAAGTTATTACGGAAATATGGAGACCAATTGAAAGAGAAAATACCATTGAAGGAATTTTTACATTTACAAAGCACATATTATAACCGTAATTATAATCCACCGGAAGGGATGATGAGGCATGATTTAAGGTATATTAAGGAATGTTTGGGATTGTCTAAATGATTTATCCCCAGAATCTCTTTGTTCTAATAAATTGCCTCTCAGCTTTCAATAAGGCTTTAACAAAATCCTTTTCCGTACTGTACATTCCCCTCAACATTCTCATCGCAGTTTTTGCACCAATTCCATGAACAGCCAAAGTCTTAACCGCTCTAGGACCGTAAACAATCACTAGATCAGAAGTCTTTCCAATCCTATCAAACTTTCTCATCTCTTCCGTGGTTAATTCAGTTCCTTTCAGTTTTTTCTTGATTATATGCTGATATTCAGTTTGAATTGGTTTAACAACTCCTATGAGCTTTGCCTTGCATTTCCCACACTTTATTTCTTCAGGTAAATCCTTAATGCGAAAAGTCCTTGTCCATTCACCGCAATTCAAACAAATCAAACGAACACGTTTCTCCATTAATCTTTTCTCGAAAATGTCCAAGATCTGCAACTCAGGCTTTTCAGGACCAATCAACTCTGATCTTTCTTTTATTCCCAATTTTCCTAGAGGTGATAACCCTTTTTTGAAGATGACTCCTATCTCTTTTTTCTGTATCTTCTCAAGAAAATCTTTTACTATCTCTATATCAAGCTTATCTGTTTTTATCTCTCTCAGAGTCTCTTCCCAGACCGGTGTTCCTTTGTAGAGGCCGATAATTCTACTCAACCAAGTCTTTCCATATTCAGCATCTTTTTTGATTACTCCGAATCTCTTTGCAACATGGATGAATCTCCATTGAAACAGTTTTGAATTAGAAAGGTTCAATTCTAGTAAAGGTTCGACTGAATTCGGTTTTGTCTTGAATAGAACATCTTCTATCAAATCAGTGTCCATTATCTGCAATTGTAATATAATACGATAAGGGTCTGTTTTCAAACCAACCGACCCAATCTTAGCAGCCAGAATAGTTGAAAATAATCTTCCCAAGGTTTCGTTACCTTTTGTGCCAAGACAAGTGTGTAGTATCAATGAATCATCATGAATTTCGATGAGCATTCTGTTGTTTGTCGGGACGATTCCATACTTAACTTGTTTTTTAACTATATCGATCATTTCTTTTGCAGAGTTATCGTCTATCGGATATTTTTTCTTTAATTCCTCAACGATTTCCTTTCGATTTGTTTTTTCAAACAACATATCAGAAATCCATTCTCTCAGAGAACCGACTTCTTGGGCTACCTCAAAAGGAACTGGCATCAAGTCTCCTTGCCATCCAGGTATTGCAGCGTCTATACTTCCTGAAGGTTCAACAAATATTTTTCTACCATCAACAGTTACGATACTCCATGATTCACCTTTTATTATAAACGTGACGCCCTCGTTAGCATGTAAAGCAACAAATTCTTCGTCCAATGAGCCCACTCTTTGGTTCGCGATAGTATCAATAACAAAATACCTTT
This sequence comes from Candidatus Aenigmatarchaeota archaeon, assembly GCA_030672375.1. GTDB lineage: Archaea > Aenigmatarchaeota > Aenigmatarchaeia > CG10238-14 > CG10238-14 > DAOVGP01. The sequence goes on from DAOVGP010000027.1 coordinate 7,576, forward strand.
TGGTATCCGGTATCGTACTCAAGTTTTCGAAGTAATAAAGTAATCCTTTCCTGGATGAATTTATTGTATTGTCTTCGTTGAGAAAAATATACCTGAGGTCGTTTAACTGTCTACAAACAGACATGAATTGTTTTCTTGTCAAATTTCTGTAAGGATACGCCCTTTTGATTGTTCTATAGACCTCTTCTAACTCAACTCCATACTTATCTCTTGTTATCCCGACTATCTGATGAGCCAAAACATCTAATGCATTTTCATGTATCTTCATCGGTTCAAGTCGTTCAGATAAACCTTGTCTTGCTATGACACCTGATTCGAATATATCATCCACATCTATCGATATTATAACACCATTTGAAACTCTCCCCAATTCATGACCCGATCTTCCAATCCTTTGTATAGCTTTAGAAGTTTGTCTAGGACTCATGTATTGAACAATGAAATCTATCGAGCCGATATCGATTCCCAACTCTAGGCTACTCGTACATATCACTGATTTCAATTTCTGGGTTTTGAAGTCATCCTCGGCTTTAATCCTAACTTCTTTACTCAGACTACTGTGATGGTTTTCTACAGAAATGTTTGGATAGGCTTGCTTTAGCCTGGATGTTAAAACCTCTGCAAAGTCTCTTGTATTGGTGAAAACTAACGTAGAAGTATTATCCCTGATTAGATCATGAACTGTTCTCAACCTGGCTGCAGTTAAACTATTTGTGAAAATTTGCTCTGCTAAGTTTGTATCAGAAGGAATCGGTGTCGGGTTTAAGACTTGGATTTTCATCTCTTTAGTTTCTATTGCTTTCACGATTCTCATCGGTTTTCCACCCGAGATAAAACCGACAACTTTTTTGGGAGAACCTATCGTTGCAGAAAGGGATATGATTTGAAAATCTTTACATAATTTCCTCAACCTTTCTAAACCTATCGTTAACTGAGTTCCACGCTTTGATGACGCCAATTCATGAACTTCATCAACGATTACAAACTTTACATTCCTGAGGTGTTCTTTCATCTTTTTCCCGGGAAGAATAGCTTGTAGTGTTTCTGGAGTCGTTATCAAACAATCTGGTGGTACTTCAGCTTGCATCCTTCTCGCATAAGTAGATGTGTCACCATGTCTGACAGAAATATCAATATCTAACTCATTACCCCACCATAACAAACGCCTTAACATGTCACGATTAAGACTTTTAAGAGGTGTTATGTAGAGAATACTGATGGGTTTAGGATGTTTTTTCAGCCAAAGGTCAAATATGGGAAGCATTGCACTTTCAGTCTTTCCTACACCAGTAGGTGCTATCAACAGTACATTCTCACCAGAAAGTATTGGGGGGATACCTAGTTTTTGCACTAATGTAGCTCGTTTAAACCCTCTCTTTTTGATTATTTTTTGTAGTCTTTCACTAAGGAGATTGAAAACGATAGAATTATCTCTAAACATGGCAGGAGTATTATTATAGTCTACTTTCTTTGTCATGTGAGTGTGAAAGTATTCTAATGATGACAGAACAAATTTATAAGATTTTCTCTAGAGGAAAGTTACAAGATTAATCTTACCAATGTTTAAATTTCCTACCCGTTATTAAAAACAGAGACAATCCTCCTTTTATTATAATCATTATCCCTAATAATCCGAATAAATCGAATACATTACCCGAGTATATAGAAAATAAACTCACACCATTGATTACGTCTACAACACCTCTCCAGTCATAATAATTTCCTTTTAATATATTAGTGATGACAGACCAAATTCCAAGACTTAGATAGAAAAATGATAAAAAAATTAGTATTGAAAAATTACTTAAAGAAAAACTGAGACTGTAATGAACTATCAAACCAGTTATTATATCCAAGATACCAACAAAACCTGCTCCTACTTCATTCAAATCTGAATGTTTTGTGAAATAATAAGGCATGATAACCAAAGATAATTATTCATTGAAGTATTATTAATTTAAGTGGGTTGCCTAATAGAAGGGCAAACACATATTCCTTATTCCACAATGTCCTTTAACTAATTCTTTGATATCGATCTCTATCACGTCGTATCCAATCATTCTAAGTTTCTTGTTTAAATCAGATCTGACATTGATAATCTTGTTATCGTCTATTTGAAGGAAATTAACCCCCATCATTTCTACTTGTTCTCTTGTTGCAGTCACCATATCCAATTTAAGTTCTTTTATTAAATCATAGATTGGTTTTTCTAATAGTTCTTCGCCTACAATTACTGTTCCATTGATGAAGTTTAATTGAATGTTCGAAAGTCCTCCAATATCGATTGGAGTAATCTCGATTTTTAGTATATCAGATAAATGTTCGACTCC
>DAOVGP010000034.1 GCA_030672375.1 Candidatus Aenigmatarchaeota archaeon
TTGACTTCAGCATTGAAATTCCTTATAGATTCATGATCATCTTCGATGACTTTCCAGTAGAATTCGCCCACATCGTTGTATCGTCTGACAGCATCCTTTATTTCGTAAACGATTAAGAATCTCTTCACTTGGTTGTAAGCACTATAATGCCATGTTGCCTTGACGTGTCTGCCATCCTCTTCGATATCGTAAGAAAGTTCTGTATTCGTATCCAAATCCCTTATTTCTATGAAATCTATATCATTAGAACCCTCCTTTTTAAGATCCATGTAAGCCCAAGAGAAACTTCCATCGAAATCATACGCCCTCTCTTGAGAAACAAAAACTGAACCGTTTTTTTCGAAATTCAAAACTATGTTTATGTACGAATATGAGTAGGATTTTGCAGATATAGCCTCAATACTTAAAATCGTGAAAATAAAAAATATCGAAACTAATAAAATTGGTCTTTTCATTGTATTCATTAAATAATTTGTACTATAAAACTTTACTTTTCTACAAAGTTAACAGTAACTGTTGTTTTCAAGCATATCCTACAAGTATAACAGTATAACCTTTTCTTGGTAATTCTTCTATTTTTTTCCTATGTTCTTTCTCTAGGGGTGTTGGAACAAGAAGATAAGCCCCTCCACCATGTCTAACAGAAACTTCGCATTCTGGAAAATATTCTTTTAATGCATCTGCTACGGGTTCTTCGCCGCCTCTCTCTCTCCATTTTCTAATTTCATATTTTGCTACAGATTTAGATTCCATTAATCAATCACCCATTCTTTATGCTTTAACTTAAGCATGTTAAACTCTTAAATTTTATCTTCCCAAAAAACATAATAGTTAATTTAATTGAAAATTGGTGGTAGTTGAATGAAACATTATCATCCAAATTCGAATAAAAGATATAGACAAAGATTAAAACAAGTTTGTCAACAACTTTTACGTAATTATCCCAAAATCATTCAACCCGAACAAGAAATTGATCATCACGTAAGTCATCCGTTATCAAATGTGTTAGTCCTATACGGAAACGATGGGAATATAGGTATTCTTCCATTTCATTTTAAAGTAGGAAATGATAAGGTAGTTGCATATAGCGGACATTTATCACCTGACATTTTATGCCTTCTTTTTTAAATTTTCTCAGATTTTATAGACCAATAAACAACTTTTATAAACTTTGATAACGAGAAGAAAATAATATTTATTGTGATATTATGGAATGTAAAAAACCTGAAAACTTGGAAAATTGTCCGTGTACTTATCCGGGTTGTAATAAAAAAGGCATTTGTTGTGAATGCCTCAAAGATCATCTGAGTAGAAGAGAATTACCTGCATGTTGTTTTCCACCTGAAGTAGAAAAGACTTATGATAGGTCTATAGAAAGGTTTATACAAGTAATGAGTAAATGAGATGGTAACAAAAGAAGATGTCATGAAAGCCTTGAAAGAATGTTACGACCCTGAGATCGGCATGAGTATAGTCGATTTAGGTTTTATATACGGTGTTAAGGTTGATAAAAACAAAATCCACATAAAGATGACTCTAACAACTCCAAGATGCCCGATGCATTCTTTCATAGTTGAAGATGTTAGAGATAAGGTAAAGAAATTAAAGGGTGTGGAAGAAGTTAATGTTGAACTGGTCTGGAATCCACCTTGGACTCCAGATAGAATGTCTGACAAAGCAAAGAAAAAGTTGGGGTTTGAATAAATTATTAACCAAAATATTTAAGGGGGATGACGAATGACAAAATTCAAGATAGTACAGAACATGGATGTTTGTATTGGTTGCGGTGCCTGTGCATCTGTCTGTCCAAAAAACTGGGTAATGAAAGGGGATAAAGCCCATCCTAAGGAAACAAAATTGGATGATATCGGATGTAACCAAGAAGCAGTTGATGTGTGCCCTGTCCAATGTATAAAAATAGAAAAGGTATAAACAAGATCATTTTTTAATGACTAAACCATTCTTTGTTATCGATAAAGGATAAATGTCTGTCCCATGATCAGTTCTTCTCATCTTCCTTATCGTCAAACTTCTAGGAACTCCTCCAGCAGCGAACTCTAGATAATGTAAAATAACTATACTATCGGCTAAGAACTCTTCAATACCAAACCTACTCAAAGTTTTAGTTCCCTCTGGGATTTCTGACAACAATAGACTCGTTACATCTGATTTTTTTAATTGACTTAAGAATTCAGATATTTCTGCTCTAATCGCTATCTTATCCAACCTTGAAGCAACTAGAGTCAATGTATCTAACACGAATCTTTTAGCTTTTATCTCGTTGATCTTCTCAGTAACTACGACTGGTAGTTCTTCAAGCTTCCAACTTGGTAGATACTCTATGATACATTTTTTCTCTTCGATATACTGATCAAATCTCCATCCAAAACCCCTGACATCATCAAATATGTTTTCTGGTTCCTGCTCTAAGCTTATGTATACACCATTCTCCCCATTTTGAAGACCGTGCCATATGTACTGTAGACCGAAGATTGACTTCCCTGTACCAGTCGCACCAGAGACAAGATTGATGGAGTTTTTAACAAATCCTCCCTCGATTAGCTCATCCAAACCAGGAATACCAGAACTGACTCGCCCAGTCATAATATAATTTTGTTGTCGATATATTAAATTATCTGTCCGGTAGAAAAGATTTGAGAGGTTTTCAAATTATTTTGACGTTTGATCTTTTCAGTTCATTGAGAAATAGCTCATAGGTTGGTAAAGTAATCTTGCTTTTAAATTCCCCTTCCAAACTAAGAATTTCTTCAAAACTATTGCTCTTCAGGGTTTTTTTGATTAAATCTCTACCATTCATCCCAATCTTCCTAACATCATTCGGTTCTATTTTTTCATACCTTGAAGACACCAAACTCAAAATCTTGTCTATGTTATTAGTGATTATTGCCTTGTATCCGTCCAAAAACTTTCTTTGAGTAGTCAATGCGTTCATTTCTCTTTTTACTCCTATCAGGTTATTCTTCAGTTGATCATCTTTTCCTCTCAGGATTAAACTATCACAGTAATTGTACAGAAATCTTTTTGTATCAAACAGTTCTTGAGTAGTTACACAAAGACCTATTGACCTGATTTCATTGAGTGTTAGAACCATAACACCAGTATAAATGTTGATTTGAAATAATAAATATAATATTTTTAAAATTCACATATCACTGGAAAGAAGTAAGGTGGGGAGATATGACAATAAGACAACCAATCGTGGCTCTACTCGGGCATGTAGACCATGGAAAAACACTTTTATTAGATTCGATTAGAGGTACGACTGTGCAAATGGGTGAAGCTGGTGGTATCACACAGCACATCGGTGCATCTTTCATCCCGATAGATATTATCAAAAAATTCTGTGGGCCTTTACTCGACAAATTAAAGATTGAAGTCACGATTCCTGGTTTACTGTTTATAGATACACCCGGACACGAAGCCTTCATTACATTAAGGAGAAGAGGGGGTTCTGTTGCTGACCTAGCTATATTAGTTGTTGATATAAACGAAGGATTTCAACCACAAACAGAAGAGTCTTTGAATTTCTTGAAACAATTCAAAACACCTTTTCTTGTTACAGCTACTAAGATTGATCTAATTCCTGGTTGGTATCCTCATAAAAATGAATGTTTCATGGATAGTTTTAAAAAACAGGGTGAAGGTATCCAAGAAGATTTGGAAAATAAAATTTACGAACTAATAGCTCAATTATCTCAACATGGATTCGAAGCAGAAAGATTCGATAGGGTTCTTGATTTTAAAAAACAGATTACTATAATCCCAACATCTGGAAAAACAGGTGAAGGTATTCCTGAATTATTAATGATGTTAACTGGTTTAGCACAAAGGTTCCTGAAAGAAAGATTAGAAGTTTCAAATGAATGTAGAGGAACAGTATTAGAAATTAAAGAACTTAAGGGTTTGGGAACAACGATAGACGCAATAATATATGATGGAACAGTAAAACGTGGAAATCATCTGATTATTGGTGGGGAAGAGCCTACAGTGACAAAGATAAAGGCATTGTTAAGACCTGCTGATTTAAAAGAGTTAAGAGTCGAGAAAAAATTTGATTCTGTGAAAGAAGTTCATGCAGCCGCTGGAATAAAAATATCAGCACCAAACCTTGAAAACGTTATTGCTGGAAGCCCCATAATTTGTGTTTCTACTTCATCAAAAATAGATGAAGCCAAGCAGATCGTACAAAAAGAAGTTGAAGAGGTTGAATTCTCTGCGGAAGGAGAAGGTGTTATTGCGAAAGCAGATACACTCGGGGGTTTGGAAGCTTTGATAAAGTTGTTAAAGGATAATGGAATTCCAATCAAAAAAGCGGAAGTAGGAGCAGTAACAAAACAAGACATAATTGAATTAGATCCTTTAAAGAACGAATTAAGAAAAGTGGTTCTCGCTTTCAATGTAAACGTATTGTCAGAAGCTGAAACCATGGCGAGAGATCATAAGATAGGGATTTTCAAGAATGACATTATCTTTAGGTTAATAGAAGATTATCAGGAATGGTGTTCTAAAGAAAAAGAAAGAAGAGAATTAGAGAAATTAGAAAAAGTTGTTAGACCATGTAGGTTCAGAATTCTTCCTGGGTTTGTCTTCAGAAAACGAAAGCCAGCTGTATTCGGTGTTGTGATTTTGGCGGGTGTTTTAAAATCCAATACACCTATTCAAAAAGAAGATGGTAAAGATGTCGGGAAAGTAAAAAAAATTGAAAAGGAAGGTAAGACCATAGATTCAGCAAAGACAGGGGACAAGGTTGCCTTGTCGATGAATGAACCTACTGTAGGCAGACAAATAAATGAAGGTGAAGTTTTAATTTCTGTAATTACTCGTACCAATGTGAAGAGGCTTAAGGAGATTTGGAATAGATTACAAGACGATGAGAAACAATTGTTGAGAGAGTGGAATTTAGTTTAATGAATATTCTTCAACTCACCTAGAAAAGTTCCATCTAACAAATACAACTCACTCTCATCCATATCAATAAATTCATTCTTCAATAAAGGACCTAAAAGCTCATCACTAGTTTTCTTAACATTGACAGGGGTTCCTCCCAATAGATTATTGAAAGCTGGCATGATTATCACTTCTAATTTACCTGTCTTCTTAATTTTATATCTCTTCTTTATCATTTCTTGATGTATCCTACCTTTTATCCAGACGGGTTTTATTATCCTATAACCAAATTTATCCTTGAATTGAATCATAGGATGAATATGAGAGATTATCAGATAATCACATGAAAATATTTCTTTGGATGGCCAAGTATGACCGTGATTGAAACCAAACTTTCCTATTTTGAACCCTCTAGAACCATGGATTTTTACCCCCTTTGGTGATAATTCTTTCAAGTATGTGTCATGATTTCCCAAACAGATATCTATTTTTACCATTTTAGACAGACTTTCTAAGAATTTAGGAATTTCTTTCATCTCTTGATAATTCACACCTAGAACATCATGCTTAACATCACCCAAGATAACTAAACGCTTTGCTTTTGTCTGTTCGATCAATTTCTTAATAGTCCTTTTCATCTTTGAAACTTGACTAGGGATGTTTATCCCAGACTTGTACATTTCGTATTCTATACCTATGTGTAAATCTGCTATAACTAAAGCCTTTATTTCCTCGATAAATAACGCTGGGTAATTCTTTATGAATCTCATTTAAGATCTATTAACGACCAGTTTTTTCTAATATAAATGTTGCGACAACAACCCAGATACCAAACATTACCGGTTGTATTATGTAGATGGAAAGGGGGAAACTGGGTATGTATCCTATTACAAACGAACCAATGAAGATATGTAATAACCCCGCTATCACTCCTGAAAGAAAGTCTCTTAAGCTAACCATTTTTAAATCACCTCAAAATTAATTTTATGAAACTTAACTTTTATCTTTTTGAAGGATAATAATTTAACCTATGTCTAAGATAATAGGTACTGTCATCTCAACTTTTGAAGGCCCTTCCACTTATAAATTCAATTTCGTAATAAAAGAAGATTCTGGAAAGATACCTGTTCACAAAGGACAATTTATTCAACTCAAAACAGAAGAAGGTATCCTTGTCGGAAGGGTAGATGAGGTTATCAAGACTAATCGTTACTTCATGCAAGCCGAATCTGTGAGAGAGTATGAAAAATCTGGAAAACCGTTGATGGATATGTTTCCTGTAGATAGATGGGAGTATCTTGTAGCGAAAACTACTTCTCTAGGTATATATAATGACGGGTTGACGAAAAGAGTAACTTTTCCTCCTTCCCCTGGCTCAAACGTAGAACAGATAAATGAGAAAATTCTTTCTGATTTTCTTGGTTTAGATTCGAAAGGACTAAACATGGGTAAGATATTTTTTCATGACTTAGATGCTAAGATAAACCTGACTAAATTGTTCCAAAAACACCTGGCAATTCTAGCGATAAGTGGAGCTGGAAAATCCCATCTTGTGTCAGTTTTATTGGAAGAACTGTTAGATAGACCGGATGAATTGGGTAAACCTGCCATAATCATTATAGATCCTCATGGTGAATACGTAGGGTTCACAGAAGACAAAAATTACTCTAAAAGAACAAAAGTTTTCGATAAAAATTCATTGAGTATAGCTGCTTCTTCTCTATCTCCTTATCAGATAATGGAATTCTTACCTGAGGTGTCACCTGTTCAGAGGAGGGAATTGATAAAAATCATTAGGAATTTAAGGAAGAAGAAAAAACAATATGGAATCAGAGAACTCATCGAGGAAATTGAAAAAAGTGATATAAAAACGGTCACGAAGGATACGATAATAAGTTGGATATCGAACTTAGGATTGACTAGATTGTTCTCAAAATATAATCGACCTTCTATTAAAGAATTGGCTAAACCTGGACAATTAAGTGTTATTAACCTATCGGAATTTATAAGATTGAAAGAGAAACAGATCATAGTTACTTATTTCGCAAGAAAATTATTCAATTTTAGACGTGGTGGGATAATCCCTCCATTTATACTGGTTGTTGAGGAGGCACATCAATTCTGTCCAGAAGGAATCAAGAGAAGTTATTCCATTTCCAAGGGAATAATGGAGACTATCGCAAGAGAAGGTAGAAAATTCCACGCATCATTGGTTTTAATATCTCAAAGACCGATTAAGTTGAGTACGACTGCTCTTTCACAATGCAATACTCACATACTTTTGAGAATAGTGAATCCTTATGATATCAAACATATTGCGGAATCTAGTGAGACTATCACATCAGAAATGACAAAGATTCTTCCAGGTCTGCAAGTAGGTGAAGCAATAGTAACTGGAAATGCCACTAAACATCCGTTATTTATTCAGATAAGACCTAGAAAAAGTAAAGAGTCTTCAAGACTTGGAATGGGTTTAGAAGATGCAATAATATCCTTTAATAATGGTTTAAAAAAGAGTGAAAAGGATTTAGACGCTTTCATGTAGAATAGTTCAATTTACCTGAATAACTCTAGTTGGAGTATCCCTTTCTTTTTCTCTTTCTAATCTGTACAACTTACCTGTAACAGCTTCTTCTAACTTTTCTTCGTGTGTTATCAAGAATATTTGATCAACAAAATCACCAACTCTTGTTTTCAGAGTAAGCGCTAAGTCCCCTATAGCTTTAGCATCCAGATTGTGGGTGGGTTCATCAAGAACTAACCATTTCAACTGAGGTGCAAGAACTAAGGAAAATGCTATTCTCAAGACTAAAGAAGCTATGGATCTTTCTCCACCAGAGGCAAAACCATCGACATTTACCCATCTTTCCAACGTATCCTTTAATTGTAGAACGTAATCTCCTCCCTCTATGTTTAGAGCTATATTGGTGAAGTCTCCGTATGGGTATATATTAGGCCATAAATCATTCATGGCATAATTGACAGTATCTATGAATTCCATTCTCAGTTGAACTTGTGTCTTCTCAAGAGCTTTTTCGAATATTTTTAAATCTTTGATGAGTTTTCCTAATTTTGAAATTTCTTTTTTCTGAGTTTCGATCAACTTCAATTTTTCTTCTTGCTCTTTTTTCCTTTTTTCCTTTTCTATTATTAATTCGCTCAGGCTTTTCATCCTTTCTTGTAACTCAGATTTTTTACTCATTAATTTGGTAAATTCTTTTCTGATTTTTTCGATGTCTTTATCTCCTATCTCCTTGTTTATTTTAACTATTTTTTCTCTAACTTTATTTTCCTTTGATTTAAATTCCAATAAACGTGATTTCATACTCTTGAACTCAGAAAGTCTTGAAGAGATGAACTCTATATCCTTTTTTTCATTCTTCTTATCATCTATCATATCTTGTAATTTGGTTACCTCGCCTTTCATTTCTGTAAATTTCTTCTCATTTTCTTTCACTACTTTAATCAATTCAGAATGTTTTTTCTTCGAATCTTTCAATTGAGATTGTAATTCATTCAGATCAGATACTTCATTCAAGAACTGTTTAAATTTATCTGTTACTGTCTCAAGAACACGAACCTCATCTTTTTTAATCCCCCTATTTTTCTTCACTCTTTCCAGTCTTTTCTCTATTTCTTCTATCTTTTTTTTCTGTTGTTCAATAAGTTTCTTTTTCTTTGGCTGTGTTAACTTTGATAAACAAACTGGACACTGATCCTTTAACTCATGAACTTGTTTAAGGACATCTTGAATTTCAGTGAGCTTTGCCATGAGGGAAGATAATTCAATCTCTATCTTTTCTAGTTTCTTCCTTTCTTTTTCCAAAGTTTTAGAAGGTTCATCACCATATTCTTTTTCTATTTCAGTTATCTTTCCCTTAACCTTGAGTTTTTCTGAGATTTCTTTATTCAATCTATTGAACTTCTCTTCCTCTAATAATTCAATCTTTGTTTTTGATTCAGAAATGAGTTCAGTCAATTTTTCATATTCATTTCTCTTTTTTGATAAATTATCCTCTAGAAGTTTCAATTTCTCTGAAAGGATTTTTAATTGTTTCTTAACCTTCTCGGGTTTTTTTCCTTTCAAAAGCTTCTTTATATTTTCAATCACTTTCTGATTTTCTTCTATAGCACTTTCAAGAGATTTTTCTTCTTGTCTCAGAGAAATCAAATCTTTATTCAACTTTTCTAGTTTCTCCAATATCTCTTTGAGTTCCGACTCATTCTTACTTAAAAGTTTAAGGTCTTTGGATACCTTTATTTTACTCTTTTCAATCCCCTTTAAACTGTATTCAATATCCTCAAGACTCTTCTTCAATTCTGTTAAGTTTGTCTGGTCTATTATGCTTTGTTTTGCTAGTTTCCTCTCCAAGAATTTATTCTTCAAACTGACTGTAGAAGATCTGGCCTTTTCAAACTTATCTATAGTAAGAAGGTTGTCGATCCTTTTCATCCTTTCACCGCGTGGTAATGTTAAGAAATAATCCAAAGCGTTCTGTTCTGAATAGATGGCTTTACTGAACAACTCATAGTTTACTTTTAGTATCTTTTCCACTGTTTCTGTGACTCTTTGGGTTTGAGGAGCATCGATGAGTTTGTCTCCCTCTCTTATCTCAGAATACGTTGTCCCTTTACCTCTTTCAATAACTCTCATCACAGAATAATTCCTTCCGCTTATAGTAAAAGAAACCTCTACTTCAGTTGTGTCTTTTAGAATGGGTTTGTTCATGATGATATCGTCGAGTTTAATCTTCTTCGCCTGAAGGTCTGGAAATGTTCCGAACAATCCAAAACAAAGTGCATTCATGACTGAACTTTTTCCACTACCTAGAATACCTATGAGAACATTTGTCCCAGTGGAAAAATCGAACTCTGAGTCTAGATGAGAACGAAAATTCTTCAGCTTGACTTTAGTTATCATATCACTCACTCTTGAATAACTGGGTTAAAGTTTTTTGTTGACCAGATAAAATAGAAAAGGCCTTTTCCGTTTCACCTTCACTCAATAACCTAAAAATGCTTTCTCCGTCGAAAGTTGAGCTAAAATTCAAATTCTCGAGGTTCTTCCTTAATATCTGTAAACCCATCTCTTCGATGGACAGTTTCTTTTCTCTTAAACTTCTTAATAATTCGATCTTTCGTGTTATCTCTGGTGATTCTAATTCCCTTGAGAAGTAAATTATCGCTTTCTCTGAATATTTTTTTTGAATTTCTCTCAAATCCTTGCCTATACTGCCTGACTCTTTCCCAAATATCTTTAATTTAATTATTGGTATTTTTTTAAAATCCTGACTCAGTTTTTTAGTTAGAACTTCTTCTATCTGGTCTCTCATTGTTAAATCAGATTTGAGTTTTATCTCTTCATAAAAGAATTTCCTATTATCTTCCAATGGTATGAAGTTGATATTCGTTTCCTTATCAATTCTAATCTGATACAATCCCTTTGAAACTTCTGACTCTTCTTTCTTCAATTGAGTTACTATAGTACCTCCTGGTAACAATAAAGTCGTATCATCTATTTTTGTTCTTCCTCTGGTATGGATGTGACCGTTGATGATGAGATCAAATCCTTTGGGTAGATTTGTTAGATTCAGGGTAGGTGGTTCAAGTGGGGAATATATGAAAGGCTCTATACTCTGGTGAAGAATTAAGATGTTATAATACTCATCTACAGGTTTTGGATCCCATTTATCCATAACTTGTTTGGCGTATCTTTCAGGAACTCCAGACATCCCTTGAATAGCGACTTTTTGACCGTCTTTCTCAAATATTATACCATTACAATGCAAGTAAATTAGAAAACCTGTTTCTTCTAGGGCTTGTATTGCGTTAATTTGTCCTTTACCTCTTCTTTCATGTGTCCCGTGTATAGCTATAACAGGTAATCCTTCTAGACTTCTCTTTGAAATCTCACTTAGGTCTTTGTTTATTGTTTTTACCAGTTTAATGTCCTTATTTTTAGTTAAAAGAGGTTTGGACAGAACTCTTAGAGTATTAGCCCAAACTTCTGTCTTAGGAATCCTTGAATCGAAAATATCCCCAGCGATGAGAATTAAATCTGAGTTCAAACATTTCGATATTGCTTCTTGTGCGTTCTGATAACTATCGTTTTCTAGTTTTGTGTTTAAACCATATCCGAAGTGTAGGTCAGAAAGGATTGATATTAGCATCGTTAAAATTATCGTGCTTAAATTTTAAATGTAGTTGTTCTTTTCTTACTATTTATTGGGAAAAATAGAAACTTTTTAATACTTAACTTTATTATACTACCTAAGTGAGTTTATGGGTGAATGTTTTCCAGAGTGAACTAATCCTAGATTTTTCTACTCAAGTTACTAATTTTCTAACAAGGGGATGTAGTATAGTTTGGTTAGTATGCGGGCTTTGGGAGCCTGTGACCCGAGTTCAAATCTCGGCATCCCCATCAAAAGAATTGATATTGAACAAATGCTATAATTAGAGTGATAACATGTCAGAACAAGAAGGAATAACAATTAAAAAATCGGATGATTTCTCAGAATGGTATACACAAGTTGTCCAAAAGGCTGAATTGGCTGATTACGCACCAGTCCAAGGATGTATGGTTATAAGAACGAATGGCTATGCTCTCTGGGAAAACATGGTAAAAACCTTGGACAAAGAGTTCAAAAAATATGGCGTTAGGAATGCCTATTTTCCACTTTTCATACCAGAAAGTTTCTTGAAAAAAGAAGCTGAACACTTCCAGGGATTCGTGCCAGAATGCGCTTGGGTAACAATCGGAGGTAAAACTAAACTAGGTGAAAGGCTAGCGGTAAGACCTACGAGCGAGACTATCATCTATTCTATGTTCAGTAAATGGATAAGGAGTTGGAGAGACCTTCCCATGAAAATTAATCAATGGTGTAACATCGTGAGATGGGAGTCCTCAACAAAATTTTTTGTCAGAACAACTGAATTCCTATGGCAAGAAGGACACACGGCCCATGAAACCATAAAAGAAGCAGACAAGATGATGATGGATATATTGAAAGTATATCAAAGATTTATTGAAGATTATTTAGCTATACCAGTTTTAACTGGAAAGAAGAGTGACAGAGAGAAATTTGCTGGGGCATTAACGACTACTACTCTTGAAGCATTGATACCTGATGGTAAAGCTATACAAATGGGCACTTCCCATAACCTAGGACAAAATTTCTCAAAAGCTTTCAACGTAAAATTCTTGGACAGAGATGAAAAAGAAAAATTTGTTTGGAATACTTCTTGGGGAGTTTCAACCAGGATGATAGGGGGATTAATAATGGTACATGGTGACGACAAAGGCTTGATAATCCCGCCAAAGATTGCTCATACTCACGCCGTGATAATACCTATTTTCTATAAACCAGCAGAAAAGAAGAAAGTCTTGAAGAAGGCTGAAGATATCAAGAAGAAACTAGAAAAAGAATTGGGAGTAATTCTCGATGATCGAACTGAATACACACCAGGTTGGAAATTCAACGAATGGGAATTGAAAGGCATTCCTTTGAGAATAGAAATAGGACCTAAAGATATCCAGAAGAAGCAAGTTGTTGTAGTTCGGAGAGATAACGGAAAAAAGATTATAACAAAAGAAAGTCAACTCACTAAAAAGGTTAATCTTCTTCTAGAAGACATTCAAAAATCTCTATTCAACAAGGCGAGGAAGTTATTAAAAGATAATATAAGAACTGTCAAAAATTATGAAGAATTTAAGAAAGTAATAAACAAAAAAAGAGGTTTTATCAAAGCTTGTTGGTGTGGGAACGAAAGCTGTGAAGACAAAATTAAACAAGAAACCGGTGCAACTATCAGGATAATTCCATTCAAGAAAGAAAAAGTTTTTTCGAATTGCATCCGTTGTGGTAAGAAAGCAAACGAAGGAGTTTATTTCGCAAAGGCTTATTAAGTTTAAGATATTTAAATATGTTAATGAAAAATTATTATGAATTCTGAGGTGTTTTCTTGGAGAAAATAGAAGGTATAAAAAGTGGAACCACAACTGTAGGAATCGTTTGTAAAGATGGTATTGTATTAGCTGCTGAGAAAAAGGCAAGTATGGGTTATCTAGTCGCTTCAAAGGAAGAGATGAAGATAGTCGAGATAATGCCACACATAGGTATGACAGAAGCTGGTATGGTTGGTGATATCCAAGCATTGACTAGATATCTTAAGGCTGAAGCGAGATTATTTGAATTGACCAGTAGAAGAAAAATTTCTGTAAAAGCAGCTGCAACATTGTTGTCAAACATCTTGTATCAAGGTAGATGGAGTTTCTTTCCTTACTATGTTCAATTGATCTTGGCGGGATACGATGAAATGGGTCCAAGTCTCTTCGTTCTCTCTCCTGATGGTTCTCGTTTAGAAGATAAGAAATTTTTCACGACTGGCTCAGGTTCTCCGATGGCTTTCGGAGTCCTTGAAACATTGTATAAGGGAAACCCCTCTTTGGATGAGTGTAAACGAATAGCTGTGAGAGCAGTTAAGGCAGCTGTTGAGAGGGACATAGCATCTGGTGGGAAGGGTATAGATGTTGCAGTGATAGATAAAGATGGATTCAGGTTATTGAAAAGGACAGAAGTAGAAAAGATCATAGAAGAAGTGAAGAAATAACTCGTCCTCAAGTGAATAAATATGGAAATCCTAGAAAAAGTAAAATCTATTTTACCGAAAGATGTAGTCGATAGAGTAGAATTAGAAGGTTGTGAGATCGTAGTCTACACTAAGGATAAATTCTTTTTTCTCGATGCATCAGAACAAGTAAAAGAAGCTGTCCAAGAACTGAAAAAGAGGATAGAAGTCAGACCAGATAGTACTCTTTGTTTGTCGACAGAAGACGCTAAGAAAAGTATTATGAAAATCGTACCAGAAGATGCTAAAATCAAGAATATAAGATTCGAACCACAGAGAAGTTTGACTATAATCACTGCAGAGAAACCAGGACTAGTAATAGGCAGAGGAGGTGAAACATTTAAAAAAATCAAGGGAGAGAC
>DAOVGP010000028.1 GCA_030672375.1 Candidatus Aenigmatarchaeota archaeon
TATGAAAATCGTACCAGAAGATGCTAAAATCAAGAATATAAGATTCGAACCACAGAGAAGTTTGACTATAATCACTGCAGAGAAACCAGGACTAGTAATAGGCAGAGGAGGTGAAACATTTAAAAAAATCAAGGGAGAGACACTTTGGGTTCCAAGGATAGAAAGAGTTCCAGAGATTACATCGAAGGTAGTCAGATCTATTAGAAACCTACTCTTCACAGAAACAAAGTGGAGAAAGACTTTCCTGAAGAAAGTTGGGAAAAATATATTCTCGGAAAGAGAAACGAAAAGAGATTGGATAAGAATCATATGTTTGGGTGGCTACAGACAAGTCGGTAGATCTTGTAGTTTAATAGAAACACCTAAGTCTAAACTATTGGTTGATTGTGGGGTTAATATTGGTGGTTCAGAGCAAAATAGGTTTCCTTATTTACAAGTTAAAGAATTCGACCCGAATGACTTGGATGGTATCATCGTTTCACATGCGCATCTAGACCACTGCGGTATGGTACCATACATATACGAATATGGTTATGATGGCCCTTTATATTGTACTCCGCCCACCCTTGACCTTTTCACATTATTATGTTTAGATTATATAGATGTCCTCCAGAGGAATGGAGTTCAGCCCCCGTACACAGCAAAAGGTGTAAAGGAAGCTGTCAGACATTCGATAACATTGGAATATAATGAAGTATCAGATGTTGGCCCTGATGTTAGGTTAACTTTTCAGCAAGCAGGCCACTTGTTAGGTTCAGCACAGATCCATTTACATGTTGGTCAAGGATTACACAACATAGTATACACAGGTGATTTAAAATTTGGAAAAACTAGGTTATTCGATCCAGCGTTCACTAACTTCCAGAGAATAGAAACTCTCATCATTGAGTCAACTTATGGTGGTCCACAAGATGTGATGCCATATAGGGATGAATCAGAGAAACAATTGATGGATATCGTCAACAAAACGATGGAAAGAGGGGGTCAAGTTCTCATTCCTTCTTTCGCTGTCGGGAGAGCACAAGAAGTTATGCTTATACTTTCTGAAAATGGTTTTCAATATCCAGTCTTCATCGATGGTATGATATGGGATGCTACTGCTATCCATACAGCCTATCCAGAATATATGTCAAGGGATATGGAAAGAAAAATTTTTCAAGGGAATAATCCCCTCATGAATGAAATCTTCAAAAGAATAACATCTTCAAAAGAAAGAGAAAAGGTTTGGGATGAAAAACCCTCTGTTATAATCTCAACCTCAGGTATGTTGACCGGTGGACCTGCTATGGAACACTTGAAGACTTTAGGTAAGAACAAGGATAACACCCTGATATTCGTCGGATACCAAGGTGAAGGGACCATGGGTAGAAGAATACAAAAAGGTTGGAGAGAGGTGCCAATCAAAAGTCAGGTAAAGACTACTGTGATGAAGTTAGAGTTACAGGTGGAAACTATACAAGGATTGAGTGGTCATTCAGACAAAAACCAATTGATTAATTTTGTTCGTAGGTTGAGATCCAGACCTGAAAGAGTGATATTAGGCCACGGTGATAATACAAAAGCAGTAAACTTGGCAAGAACCTTACATAAATTGTTTAGAATGGAAACCATGGCTCCAAAGAACTTGGAAACTATCAGACTTAAATGATTAATAAACATAACCTAATCCTAACGTGAAACTATAGACATGATATCCACTTGTTGTATTAACGACGTCTACTATAGTCTTTTTATGACCTTCAGTGAAATAAGGTATTGGATCATTAGTTATTCCTTCTTCTGACATAAAATTGTCCCCTTCAACTTGCTCGATTTGTTTCCACCATATCATGGCTCCAGTAAATTCTGGTGGGAATATACTATCCATGAAATCTTCGAATTCGTTTGAATCTTTTGCAAACTCAAAAGTTTTGTTCAAATTGTCTATAGTTTGGATTGTATCTCTCACCTTTACGACCAATAAAACGTTATCCCACTTGGATTGAATTAAATATTTGGGAAAAAAATGCATGAATGCCAATAATAGAATTGTTCCTGTAATCAAAACCTCGATCATACTAATTACTCCTTTCATATCATCACATCTGTACTATCACTTCGGTGGCGTTTAAAACTCCGCTTGGAACAGAGTTGGTATCGTTAATTGTAACAATACGAGTTATTTTTATCGTTCTTTCTGCCGTAATAGATGGAATACAATCATAAAGGGGGTTTCTACTCCCGTCATTCTCTATCATAGATATAATTATAGAGAAGTCTTTATCTTCCAATCCCAACTTTTTTCGTAATAGATTATAAGAAGCCTCAGTTGAACAAATAAAGTTATTATTTAATTTATCAATTTTTTTAGAAGAAATCAAATTCTGTCTATTCAAACTTTCATCCGAAAGACCTATTCTTTTTATATTATCGACCGATAACTGATACCAATCTACAGGTTCACCAGGATCGTTTATCAATAATTCTGAGAGTTGATAAGCCTTTGAACGAGTAGCCTCTTTTTTAACTGTCTGTATATAAGCTGGTATATTAGCCGAGTAAGAAATGTAAATGTATATTATTAATCCTATGAAAGCGATGAACGATATTAGATATTGAAACGTTAGTTGTGCTTTCATTCTATCGGCCTATGAATCCTAATGTTACGAGGATGAAAAAAGCACCGAAAGTTATACAAGCGAGTATTAGGCTGTGTTTTGCCCCTGCTATTACTGAGCCTTCACCTATTTGACCTGCTACCAAACCACCTGCTATAGACTGTACCATACTCACACAAAAGAATAGTGCCAAGAAATAACAACTTGTGCCAGTCACTTCAACACCGAACATTGAACAAATGCTGAAATATATACTGCAAGGTAAGCATTGGATACTAAATCTCCCAAAACATGTAACGCAAGGATTACCCATGAAACTTATAATTTGACCTCCACCTGCAGATGATCCCCCCGACATGGATTCAAATATTGGTATCATCAACCGGTTTATAGCAACAACCACACCCATAAAGATTATAGATACAACATACATGGATATGACGTACTGACCGAGTATAGCCTTTCTGTCTCTTTCTGTATCTTGTAAATTTGTTAACGCTTTGGAAAGAGAATCTAGAGTAGTATCGACTGAACCACCCGATTTGTAAGTTTCTATCATAACTCTGATCACCCTAGCCAAAGTTTTGCTCTTACTCAACCTTTCTTTGGCTTGTTCCAAGACCTTAATTATGTTTACGTTCCATGATAATTGATGGGCCATTTTTTTTACTTCAACCGAAAGGGGACCATAATCTGTGTTACTGACGAATATTATGGCTTTGTGAAGAGGTAGACCAGCCCTAGAAGCTTCAACCAGATCCCTCAAGAAATTTGGAAAATTAAATTCTATTTCTCTTATTTTTTTAAAGTCGATATAATTCAATATCAATTGTGGACCGATAATAATGAAAACGGATAATATTATTGAAGTACCTAAAACTCCTGTTTTCTCACTAGTTATGGTATCATAAATCCCAATAAAAATTAAAAAACTAGAGATGAGAATACATATCAACAAAATTTTCATTTTTTTTGTTAGTTTAATAATCATCCACCTCCTGGAGATGCTGATTTTATTAAGATGATGAAGGCTGCTGATATCAAGGGAACAAAGAAGAATATCAGAAAGAATTGCATGTATATAAGATCTTCTGCAACTGCTCCAGTGAGGCCCGACATCACAGATGTCAATATTATGAAGAAAATAGTTCCTAAAATTAGGACTGTTAAGTAGACCTCTAAAAAGACCGAGAGTGAGTGTGCAAATTCTTTTAATTTTCTTCTGTAATTATCTAGGAATGTCTGTGATTTTTCAAAAAGGTAAACCGAAAGGTCTCCACCTGCTTTTAATGTAGAAACCATTGCATAGAAAAGACCTCTCAACTCTTTTGATGGTGTTCGATCGATTGCTTTCTCCAAACTATCATAGACATTCATACCAAACATTTCCATGTCTGCAACGATTCTTTTAGCTTCTTCAGTAATTTCCCCATATTCCTCAAATGTAGAAAAAATTTTGAAAATCTTATGAGGCGGTAGTCGAGAACTGGCGATAGTTGATAGATAAATTCCAGCAAATGGAAGTGATTTCTCTATAGCACGTGCTTTATCCCTTATCTTAAATTTAGGGTAATTTATGAACAATACAAAAAAAAGAGCGGAGAGTAAGATTGACACGGCGAATGCCATGAATAGACTGAACAATAAACTTAAACCTAACAAGGAGAAGATAAGAGAAAGGACTGGGACTTCAATAACAAAAATTAAAATACATGTTAAGACAGATGTGGTTACATATTCCACCAAAGTTTTTTTCATATCGCTCATTTTTAAATCTTTCTTCAAATCTGAGAATAAGTCTAAATGAGGTTCTAATGTTTTCCCCAAATGGTGTAGGGCTATTTTTCCGTAGAAGGACACTATACCTCACCACTAATTATATCCACAACATGATCAGGAAAGTCGTAATACAAATTTATTACATGACTAACATCTTGATAATCAAGCAAATTCTGTTCATTCATCCAATTTAGAATTCCCATCCTCCTCTTCAGCTCTTCTATGACATTCTTTTTCTTCAGACCTGATTTCTTCATAATTTTCCATAGAGCATGACTCTTATTCTTTAATTCAATTTTATCAGTAGCAGGATTCCATTCAAAAACTTTGTTAAACTTAAGTTGTTTTGTCTTCAAATCGAAACCAGTGACTTCATATACACTCTGGACCTTCCTCACAAATTTTCCTCTGTATCTCATTGTAATCAGAAAAATGACTAAGTCTAAAGATTCTAATAAGCTTGCAGGTAATGAGATTGGTGGAGTAGTTAGCCTGCTTTCTAATTTTTCCATGGTTTCTGCATGTATCGTGGCTAAACTTGGATGTCCAGTTGCCATTTGCTGGAATAATACATAGGCTTCTTTTCCCCTGACCTCTCCTACTATTATGTAATCTGGTCTCTGTCTCATACTCTCTTTTAATAAATCGAACAAATCAACTTCACCCCTGAGTCTACCAGCTTCAGTTGCCATGGGTACTCTTGCCACATGAGGAATCCAATGAGGATGTGGTAGCTTAAGTTCTGCTGTATCCTCGATACTAACTATCTTTTTCTCAGGTCTGATGAAAAGAGATAGAATGTTAAGTAGAACTGTCTTTCCTGTGGCAGTACCTCCAGAAACTAGAACACTGCCTCCGCTATCTACAAGATACCATAAGAATGCAAGAGTTGTAACATCGATCGTCCCAAACCTCAGGAGATGGGTAGGCGTGAATGGGATTTTGGTGAACTTTCTTATCGTGAAATTTGATCCTCTTCTAGCGATATCAGTCGACAATGTTCCCTGAATCCTAGAACCATCAGGAAGCGTGCCACCCAACAAAGGATCAATAACCGATATAGCCTGACCACACAATTGTGCCAAACGAATTAAGTATGAATCCAGTTCTTCTTCATTTTTAAACACTAAGTTTGTGGGTATTGAACCAAGGATAGGATTTCTATGGAAAACATATATCGGTATGTTGGTCCCATCGCAACTTATATCTTCTATCTCAGGATCACGCATCAATGCTTCGATATTACCAAGACCTAACAAATCCCTGTCTATATAATAGTCAATGAGTTTCTTTTCCATATCTGATAATTTTATCTCAAAAAAATCTAGTATTTGGAGTACTTGTTTGTGTAGATATTCCCTTGCCCCACCAGTTTTTAGCTTACTTAAATCGACATCGAGTTTTTCTTCTAATAAGTTATTAACTTTGATGAATATGTTCTTCAATCTTGGAGATAATTCAGGCTCTATAAGTTCGTATTTATAACAACCATTTTTGTCATCCCATCCAATTTGAGTATAAGCAAGAATAGGTTGATTTTTTGTTGGATTTAGGGGTATGAGTGGATACGCAGTTTTAAAATCTTTGGTTTCTTCTTCTCCCCTTAACCCCACTCTACTTATCTTTTTTGGTTTAAAAATTGGAATTTCTATTCCCTCTGTTATCTCTTTTGACTCAGTTGGTTCAAATTTTCCTTTAAGTTCAAGAGATTTCTCAAGTTTCCCTGTAGCTTCAAGAGGTTTTTTAAAGGCCTTTGCCATAGGAGGTGGGGGTTTAGGATATGGTATTCTTCTTTTCAATAATCCTTTTTCTTCTAACTGTACTCTATAACCACTAACTAGCATTTTGAATATTTCCCTACCCCGTGACATTCATTCAACCTCTATTTTCCTCTCCTCATTATTAATTTTAATCTTCACTCTTTTATTATCACTCATCGACTCTGTGGACAAGAAATTGAAAGTTTCATTTAAATTAAAAAGTGGGGCTCGTGTGGAGAATGGCCTTGTCGACATCAAAGTCGTGTTTAAGCCTTTATCATTAAGTTGAATCGTGTAGAAAGACTCGGCGAGTTTTGAGGGTATATTCTCTGTTATCAGAATGTCATCGCATCCTTTGCAACTCAATCCTTTAACTATGTGGGTTAATACAAGGTTATTTATGAGTCCTGTGGTTGTGTTTCCAATTCTTTCTTTTAAAAAAATGTTCTGACTGAAGAAGTTATAACTTATCACAGAGAATAGACTGAATGAAATCAGGAAGAACAAGATGAATTCTATTATGAAACTCTGACCTTTCATATTCTTTCAGACAAAATATTGATTTATTGAATATATTAGAATAATTCTCATAAATTTTTAAGGAACAGTCACTTTCAGGATAAGTTAGTTAAATTACATTCCAAATCTTTAATTCATAACTCAAGTATTACAGCAACAATCGAAAACACCTATACAGTCATAACAATCTTGACATATACAACTTCCACCTCTTGCGGTTTCACATATACTCTGAGTAGTACATATTATCCCGCCAGCATCCACACAAGTTGTTGGTGCTGTGGTTGTGGTGGTGACAGTCCCACCACCGCCACCCCATGTTGGTATGAAACCTGAACAATCAGTTTCAGCATCACAATCTGTATGACTTATTCCCCAATATTCATTGGCACAACCAAGCAATTCATCATTCATACCCATTGTTCCTGTCCACCTTGTGTTCTTACAACCAGTACACCATGAGATCATCATTGCTCTACATTCATATTCACTCAATTGAGAACCAGTAGTAGTTCTATAAACCTGATATATAATTACCCCTGAAACTATGATACCAACAGTAAGAAGCAATATAGTATTTATCGCTATTCCTTTAATCATCATAAATAATATTATGAATGTTTAAACTTATTTCTAACACCAGATTGTGTGTCTTATAGAATTGCTTGGGGAGACTACTAAGACTGTGTTCGAACCAGACTTAACACCAGTTCCCAAATCAGTTAATACCGCTATGGTATGAGGTGCTAGGCTACTACTTAGTGGGTTTGGTTGCACTCTCTGGTTGTTGATATAAACTACAAACTCATCGGTACCTAACGTAGCTGTTCCATCGTTATTAATCACCAATAGGATATGTGATCCATTGCACGATGCATCCAATACAGATATTGTCTTTTCCAACTTTGTGGTCAACATCCCAGATATGTAGACATATGCGGTTCCTGCTAGGCCGATTGTTATTATCAACATCAATATATTGGCTATTATCTCGGAAACACCCTTCATTGTTATCCTTTCTCTTAACCTTAGATGATTATATTTATCTCTGTAGTAGTTAAAGTTTTACCACTCGAACCCAACCTTTGTATTCTTAAGAATCCGGAATCTGTACTTT
>DAOVGP010000012.1 GCA_030672375.1 Candidatus Aenigmatarchaeota archaeon
GATTTAAAGAAGAATATTATCCTCATAGGAGGACCAAAAACAAACATAATAGCAGACAAGATCAATAAAAAACTCCCCATATATTATGACTATTCTGAAGAGTTGTTAGAATGGAATATAGTCTCGAGTCTTTCGAAGACGGTTTATAGAGAAGCTCAGATAGGTTTTATAACTCGAATACCAAACCCATTCTCGGAAGGAAAAGAGATATTAGTTTTTTCTGGGAAAGGATTCAGAGGTACTAGAGCTGCCGTTTTAGCTTTTATTAAACATATCAAAAAAGTCATGAAAGGGAATTCCGCAGTTCCTAGTAATATCGCAAACGTTGTCCAAGGTATAGATGTGGATTCTGACGGAATTATAGATGAAGTTGAATTTTTGGAATGATTGTTTAGTTGTCTTAAATGAAAAAAGTAGTAATAAGCATCGGAAACCCACTGAAGTCAGATGACAATGTTGGTAACTTAATCCTTGATGAACTAAAAAAATCTATGAAAAACGTAACATTCATTAGAGGCAGTACAAATCCTGAAAACTTCATAGAACCTTTGAGAAAAATAAACCCAGATATCATATTTTTTGTGGATGTCGCATCTTTTGAAGGTAAGGTTGGCGATGTCAAAACCTTTCAATTGAATGATATACTGAATATAAACATATCCACTCACAACTTTCCCATAACAGTTTTTAGAGATTTTTTCCCAAGTTCTAAGATAATATTCATTGGAATAAAACCCAAAACTTTGGATGTCGGGGAATACCTAAGTCCCGATCTTAAAAAAAGATTCAACAACATAGTTGAAGAAGTTAGAACAATAATCCGAACTACTACTTAACTATCAATTTCTTCCTGTCTTTATCAGCCAACTCAAACTCGTTCGTGAAACTTATCACTTTAGGTGGACATATTTCCACGCATAGACCACACGATACACACTTACCAATGTCTATCGATTCAATGGGATGCATTATTTGCTTATGAATTATCTTACCTACTTTTATCACCTTTATTTTTCTTCCCAAAGTTATAGCATTGGCAGGACATATCATCCTACATAAACCACACGCAGTACAACCCTTTTTATCGAAGGTAATTTTTCCTCTAAATCTCTTAGGTGGTTTTACCTTTTCTTTGGGATATTTTATAGTTGAAGGTTTCTTGAACAAACTTTTCAACACTTCAATAATCACTCCCATATTACCACACAAGATAGTTTATCCTTATCAATTCTATTACTGCAAGCAACAGAACGAATATCAATAAGTTGAATGTTTGATCTAATCTGTATCTACATGTTGTTGCCTGTAAGAATGTGAAGATGAATAACATAATTAAACTAACTATAGAAAATATTAGGATATCTTTAAATCCGAAGAAAAGCATGGTAATTAAAAAAATAAAGAAGGTAAACTTCAGAGCCTTTGATATCTCAAGTAATGCTAAACCTCTCCCACTATATTCAGTTTCAACACTTCCAATGATTTCTGTCGGTGCTTCTACTGTGTCAAAAGGCGTTATTCGCATCTCTACTAATCCCACGATAAACAGACATAAACTTGCAAGAGGCAGTTTCAAGAATAAAAAGTTTTGATTAAAAGACATTAAAGATTCTATATTAGTGTATAAGACAAACGTGATTATCACAATAGCAAAAATAATTTCATAACATATCATCAGAGTAGTTTCTCTCATAGAACCTATAGATCCATAAGGTGAATTAGAAGCAAAACCTGAGAGTATATACAGTGCACCACCTAGGATGAGAATGTAAATGAAGAGTATGAAATCAAAAGGAAAACTGATGATTGGAAATGGTACGAAAAGAAATAACGCAAAAGTTGTTAGCAAGTATAATAGTGGAGTAATTCTAAAGAAAATATTTTCATTCGCTCTTGAATCAGTTCCCCCCTTTTGCAACAATTTCATAACATCATAAAAAGGTTGCCATACGGGCGGACCAATTCTGTTCTGCATGCGAGCCATTAATTTTCTTCTTAACCCTTCGAATAAAAGACTGATTGGTATTACAAAAATCAACAACACAACATTAAGCATATTTACGTCTAAAATCATCTTCGGTCAACACCTCTTTCTTCCCATCTTTTATCACAACTACTCTTTCCATACAAGCATAACAAGGATCTAAAGAAGCCAGTATGACAGGAATATCTCCAATTTTTCTTCCTTCCAACAACTTTGTAAATATAGACATGAAATTGAAAGTTGGCGGTCTTATCCTCGCTCTATCGATTTTTCTATTCTTAATTTTTATCAAATGAAAATTTTCGCCTCTGGGAGCCTCAACCCTTCCTAGTTCCAAGCCTTCTTCTAAAATTAAAGGGGTAGAAGGGGGGATTTTTCCTTTAGGTAGATTCTTCAAAACTTGTTTAACGATTTTTATTGATTCAATAATTTCCCTGATTCTAACTAACATTCTTGCATAAGCATCTCCATCCCATTCTGTTATTACTTCAAAATCTATTTGATCATAAGCTTCGTAAGGATCATCCTTTCTAACATCAATCTTTACACCTGAAGCTCTAGCAATTGGTCCAATCAATGAATAGTTTTCCGCATCCATTCTTGTTATAATTCCAACATCTTTCATCCTCGCTTTTATTACTGTGTCTTTTTTTATGGTCTTCATGTAGGCTGGAATCTGTTTTTTCACTTCTTTTATTTTCTTGAGAGTGAAATTGACATCATTTTCTGAAATGTCATTCATGACAGTTCTAATTTTGTGGTAAGCAAAATGCGATCTACTACCTGTTAGTCTTTCAAGTACTTCCAAAATATGTTCACGGTCACGTAGGAAATATGCGAGCATTGTTTCAAAACCAATTTCATGTAACATAAAACCTGTCCAGAAAAGATGGGATTGTATTCTTCCTAATTCGCTCGCTAAAGTCCTGAGATATTTGACTCTTTCAGGGGGTTTATAATTCAGCATTTTTTCTATGGTTTTAACGTAGCAAGATGGATGAGCAACAGAACAAATGCCACAAATATGGTCAACTATATGTAAACCTTGTTCAATTCTCTTCCCTTCCAATAG
>DAOVGP010000044.1 GCA_030672375.1 Candidatus Aenigmatarchaeota archaeon
AATTACTAGAAGAAAAAACAGAGGAATCTAAGATTGTAATTCAGGCAGATAGACTTGATACATTGTTTCAATTGTATTTTTACAAGAAGAGGAAATCTGGCAAAATAACTCAGTCTGATTTAGAATCATTCTTAGGATATGCTAAAGAAGTTTGCAAAGAAGAATTTTCAAAAGAGTTCTTGAATTTTATCGAAGAAAAACTTAGAGCAGAAGTCTGATAATTCTATTAAAATTATGTGCGTTACCGCACTTTAGGCATATTTCTGTCAGAGTTAATCCGTGGGAAAAACTATAACTCAGATATCCATTACAAGATTTACACAGCATCCCGAACACCCCAAATGAAAATTCATGATTCATTTATAAACCAATTTTCATGGAGTAAAGTTGAGATGAAAAAATAAGAATTGAAACATAGTGTTTTCAACCTTAATTTTAAGAAATCAACAATCTTTCAAAGAAAAAAATATAAGTGGCTTGACGAAAACGTAGTGAAAAATTTAATTATTGAAATCAAAGAAGATTCTATGATCGATGTTCACTGCCATTTGACCTATCCTGGATTAGATGAAATAAAAGAGAAAGTTATAGAAGAGGCTAAAGACATCATGGATGTCATCGTGACTTGTGGGTATCCTGAGGATAAAGAAAAAGCCCTACAGATATACGAACAGAATAAAGGTTTTATCTATCTCACCTTAGGTCTACATCCTGTTGATATCATCAAAATGTCTGATAAGCAAATTGAAAACTATAAACAATTCATAATCGATAATAAGGAAAAGATAATCGCTGTAGGCGAAATAGGTTTAGATTATCATTGGATCAAAGAAGAAAACAAGAACAAAAGGATAAAAAAAGTATTCATCGAATTTTTAGAGTTGTCGAAAGAGTTGAAACTCCCTGTAATTCTGCATCTCAGAAAAGCCGAGCAAGATGGCTTTGAAATCATGACAAGTAATGATATGGATAAGGTTATATTCCACCAATATTCAGGAAATCTAACTCTAGCAAAGGAAATCATTCAAGAAGGTTATTACATAGGCTTGGGAACATTATTGATGAGGTCTAAGAATACCAAAAAAATAGCAAAGAAATTTCCATTGAACAGATTATTTACTGAGACTGATTCACCATTCAATTCCCCCTATCCAGACACACAGAATGTCCCTCAGAACGTCAAATTCACGCTAGAAAAAATGAGTGAGTTACGTAATCAACCAATAGAAGAAATAGACAGGGTTATCATGGATAATGCTAAGAAATTTTTTAACATTTAATCTGTTCATCACAACCTTGCCCCCTTGATATATGTATAATAATAGAAAGAGAAAAATTCATCGATGGTCAATAGACAAAAATGGTTTAATCTAACAGTTTCTTGTGAACATGAAAAACATACAGTACCAATTTTCAGAGCTTGCGCTGGTTCAAGGACCGTTCCGTTATTCAAAACTTTAATGTCGAGTTATTGTAAGAATGATTGTAAATTTTGTGCAATGAGATGTGGAAGAAGAACTGTTAGAAATAGATGGGAACCAATGGAGTTCGCAAAGGTTGCATACAAATTATGGAAAATGAGAAAGATCGAAGGCGTTTTCTTATCTTCATCAGTAGAGAGAGATCCTGACTTTACAGTAGAAAGACAAATTGAAGCAATTGAGAACTTAAGAAATATGGGATTCACGGAATATGTACATATGAGAGTCATGCCTGGAACTTCCAAAGAATTGATAAAAAGGGCGGCTGAAATTTCTGATAGAATAGGTATAAACATAGAATTACCGAATAAGGGGCATTACGAGGATATGAAGTTATATTTGAATTTTGTTCAAGACATCTTGAAAAGACTAAGATGGGCGGCAAAAGAAGTCGAAAGACTTCAAAAAGAAGATAAATGTAAAGCTGGTTTGAACAGTCAAATCATAGTAGGAGCTTCTGATGAGACTGATAAAGAAATAATAGAAATTAGTGATTGGTTATATCATAAGTTAAAGGCTCAAAGGGTATACTATTCCCGTTTTACGCCAATTAAAAACACACCTTTAGAAAATAAAAAACCAGAAAATCCTTGGAGAGAATACCGACTTTATCAGACTTCTTTCCTGTTGAGAGATTATAGTTTTCACTTAAAAGATTTTGTTTTTAATGATAATGATCGATTAGATTTGAGACATGATCCAAAATTCTTAATTGCAGAAAAAGAAGAACTAATGGTCGATATAAATAGTGAAGGTTTCAAAGAACTGATAAAAATTCCTGGAATTGGCTTAAAAACAGCTCAAAAAATTTTAGAAAGTAGACCCATTAGAGATATTCGTACTTTGAAATCTTTGGGTGTTATTTTAAAGAGAGCTTCACCTTTCATTGAAGTTAATGGTATCCATCAATCAAAATTAACGAGATGGATAAATTGATTAAAGTTAATTACTAATCTTTTTTGGTGATTCAATGGAAATTCCGATAAATCATTGGTATAAACTATTTTCACCTAGAGTAGTAATTCTAGTCACGACTATAGATGATGAAGGAAGAATAAACGCAGCTCCCTACTCTTTTTGTGGACCATTGAGCATCAACCCACCAATGCTCTATATATCGGCCAGATCTTCTCAGGATACATACAAGAACATAAAGAAAACAGGAGACTTTGTCGTTAATGTTGTCAGTGAAGATTTTGCTCAGAAAGCGGTTTCATGTGAAAAGAAATATCCCTATGGTGTTAACGAATTAGAAAAGGTAGGACTACACTGGGAAGATTCTAAGAAAGTTAAATCACCAAAAGTTACAGAAGCCAAAATCCATTTTGAATGCGAGTTCGTTAAAGAAGTGGAAACAGGAGACCATATATTGATAATCGGAGAGATAGTGGCAGTAGATGCCGATGTTGTTAAAGAAAATTATAGTCCAGATTTTACTAAATTAAAAACAATTCTACAGTCTAGTGGAGAAGATTTCTTTTTGGTCGGTAAGGAAATTAAATTGAAGAGAGAATAGAATTAAGTCACGATTTTATTCTAATTTAAAATACTATTCTTCATAATATGTGAATTTTCTGAATAAAATATAATTATAATTTTTTACAATTCATAATTTTTCTTGTGATAATATTAAGTATCAAAATTAACAAAATTTATTTAGGTAAAGTAAATGGTTGTAAAAAGAAGTAGATCTAAAAGATATAAGAAAGTTAGAAAAAAAACTAAAACCGGGATGAGAACATATTATATGTTGAAAGCTCAATACAAGAAAAAGCCAAAGAAAAGGAAAGCCAAGAAAACTGTTAAGAAGAAAGTAAAGAGAAAAGTAAAGAGAAAGGTCAAGAAAAAAGTCAAGAGAAAAAAGAGACGATAAAAAATAATTTTTAATCTTTTTTAGTTTTTTTATGTAAGGATGATTACACATTTTTATCTAATTTGTTATAGATTATTATTTTTCGAATAAAGATGTATGTGAAACAGAACCTATCGAGACACGTTTAAATTCACTTATTTTCCCCTCTTTCAATACTACAGATTTATATGCAAAATTACGTCCAATCAAATTCGTCTTTTTCACTTCATTTACTAGTACATCACCTTCCCAACCAATCCATTTTTTATTTTGTTTCAATTGGATATCTTTGACGATTTTCATTAAGTTTTTGCTTCTTTTATTGATAGTTTTTACTGGTAACTGTTCCATTTTTACCGCCTCTGTTCCAGGTCTCGGACTGAATTTTGAAATATTCACAACATCTGGCTTAATTTCTTTTATCAAGTCAACTGTCATTTGAAAATCTTTTTTAGTTTCTTCAGGAAAGCCAACGATTATATCTGTTGATATCGTTGATAATGGAAATTGTTTTTTGAATTTTTTAATCATCTTTTTGAATTCATTAACTGTATATAATCGATTCATTTTTTTCAATATCGTATCAGAACCAGATTGAACTGGTAAATGGAGAAACTTAAAAATTTTTTCTGATTTGTAAGAATCGATGATATCATCGAATATATTTTTTATACAGTTTGGATTCATCATTCCAACTCTTATGAAAAATTTTCCTTTAATTTTACAAATTCTGTTCAATAGTTCGGATAAATTTGAATTAAAGTCAAATCCCCAACAACCACAATCTTGTGAAGTAATCCAAATTTCCCCACAACCTTCCTTCAAACTTTCTTCTATTTCTTTTACGATTAAATCAATAGGATAACTAAACAATTTTCCTTTCGCAAGCTTCACTTGACAGAAACTACAATTACCAAGACAACCACTGGCTATTTCAACTATATCAACAACAGGATTCTTCCTAACTCTCGGAAAACAAATCTTCGGTTTTCTTAAATCTTTTAAGAACACTATCTTATGTCCAGGCATAGTTTTTTTTACAACATCAACGATTTTTTCAATCGAATCAGGGCCTATTAAAGACGCCTTTGTATTAATTTTCTCTATTACCTTTCTTTCTACCTTTGGCATACATCCTGCTACAATCAACGGCTTTTTCAGTTCTGTTAATTTTTTAATTCTATATATCATCCTATTGTGAGTGGGAGTCTTAACTATACATGTATTGATGATGTTTACGTCTGAATTCTTGGGCGAATCGACTATATTAAAACCACTTTCTTTCAACAAACCCAACATCATCTCTCCATCTGCTTGATTAGCAGAACAACCATAAGTCTCCATGTATAGCTTCATCCTATCTCCTTACAGCAGAAGTTACTTTTTACTTCCTATAAATTTCTCGATCAAATTTAATGCCTTCTCAGGATGTTTTATTCCCTTCAAAACTATGCTATTTTCTCTTCCAGAAGTACTGGTGACTCGGATGTCGCCAAACTTAAAAATTCTACCTAGGATGCTTTTATTCACCAAGGTGTTAGATATCGATTTGTATGGTATAGCGATTCTTTTTTTTGTTAAAACTCCCTTGATTTCTACTAGATTCTCTTCTTTTATATGATAATTACTGTAAAAAATAACAGCTTCAGGCTCTAGAAAGAATATTGAAATAAGTAGAATGAAAACGTACGTAAGAATTGGTGGAAGGATTATTATGGCATCGGTGAAGAGTAGGTAGA
This sequence comes from Candidatus Aenigmatarchaeota archaeon, assembly GCA_030672375.1. GTDB lineage: Archaea > Aenigmatarchaeota > Aenigmatarchaeia > CG10238-14 > CG10238-14 > DAOVGP01. Next base: position 5,073 of record DAOVGP010000044.1, read on the forward strand.
GAAGTAATGCGATGCCAATAAGATAATTTATTATGAAAGATCTTCTAGACGTTCTCAAAAAAAACGGTTCATACATAAAAATATCTTGTGTTGTAAAGGAAATAAAGTTTACAGTTCAAGACCAAAGAAAAAATAAATTAGAAAAAGAATAATCTTATAGATGAAATTAAGAAAATGGGTTCATATTGTACTTTTTTTGATAATGATAATAGTATTAGTATTTTACACAATAGATCGTTTTAACATTGAAACACCTTTGACTACTATTAGCAATGAGTATTGTGGGGATAAGATTTGTCAACCTAATGAAAATCAAAATAATTGTTGTATAGATTGTGGATGCTCTTATGGTCAGTGTATTAATAATGAATGTCGAGTCGTTGTCACAGCAACTTCCACAACATTGGACACAACTCAAACAACAGGAAATCAATCAGGAGAGTCACCACCTAATGGAGAATCATCATCTCCAGGTGAAACTCAAACAACTGAAACTACAACGACAACATTATATATAGGATGCTCACAAAACAACTGCGAGGCATGTGTAAATGCTACTGTCTGTTATGGTGCTGGTTGTGTTTGGTGTAAAGTTTCGAGCCGTTGTTTAATAATTTGTAAAGGCTAATCATACACTAGACAAAGAGAGTTTACATAATTCAACTAGTAACCAAATCAGTAACGTTGTAAACTTGCTGATGTCCATCTTCGTTATCTATTCTGAAATAAGTATCGGGATCCTGTAAGTCCAATCCTTTAACTTTTTTCGATGTTGGATAATTGGAAGAAAAATATATGTAATCTATATTTGTTTTTTCTTCAACAATCGAAATCCCAGTGAAGTATAAGTCGAGCTTATTAACAAAACTTTCTAAACCTATTGTGTTATTAGTCTGACTTTTGTATTTGTCTTGCGTGACGAACTTACCTTCCAACCTATCTAAATAACTTGGTCCACTCTCACTAGGATGATAATAAGAATTTTCAGTATCATGGATGAAATTATCGATAAACCAAACATATCCACCATCCCCGTCCAAAAGAATATTGATATCATTTTGAATGAGACTGAGTGCACTAGAATTGACCAAATATGGAATGGATACAGGAGTTACTATACCCGCCTCAGATATAACACCCAGTGCATTAGATAGACCTGTAATCTCTGAAGCATTATAAGTTATCAGTATTTTATCGTCAAAGTTACCGGCATCATTAGTAGTAGTTCCATAAACGTGTGAATTCCCCCCAGACCCTGATAGTAACAATTGAGTATAATTCCCTATGTATGGGCTTTTTCTTATGAGATTACTTCCAAAACCGCTTGTGTACAACGGATATAAAGGATCCTCTAAGCCTTCTAAACTTACTATACTGTTTACATAAACTAATCGATTTATTTCAGCCACGCCTTGTTTATCACTGATACTAATATTCAATTCAGTTTTAACTAGAAGATTGAGGTAATCATAAGGTTTAACCTCAAGTAAATTTATGTTAACATCCATGTCAAATCCCCTCAACATGCTTAATTCTTTCATTTTATTGATCCAATAAGTGAATGTAGCGTTTTCCATTAGAGGTTCGGACGATCCTTCTAGGGTTCCGTCGAGAATTAATTCAACTAAAGTTTCATTTGCCTCGTCTAAAGGTTGAGGGGGTTGTCCTCCTTCAGAGACTGAGACATTACTGAACGCAACTGATATAGCCCTCCTAGTTATAATTTTAAGAGATTTATCAACATCCTTTACCATGCTCTTATACATGTTGTTCATGCTGTTGATTCTCGTCTCGATAAAAATATCTTCTCTCCTATGTGAAACTAAACTATTTTGTAAAGCTATCAGCCCCAATATACTCAGAGTTATGAATATCATGATAAAACTGAACATAACACCTTTTCTCATTTTAATACCTAAATTTCTTTAGAATTTCTTTATAGAAATAATTTTGACTCTTCACCGTTTACTCCAGGTAATTATCTTTAATAAGCTAGGACCCCACAACCATTGTATTCCTGAAACTGTTTTAGTTTTAATTTCAACATCATCTAAGGTGACATCCACATACTGTTTAATCTTGTCTATCACCCTGTTCATTGCATCATTGTTTGCTTCTTCTGAAGTGTTGAATGCATCACCATAACCAACTATTCCCCTAACTCTCATTGTATAAAGTAGTCTACTATCGGGTGAGCCACCAGTCGAGTTTGTAACGTTGAAACCAGACCCTATACATACAGAATTGTTACCTGCAGTAATCAAATCAACTGGTATTTGGAGTATGTAAGGATCACCCAAGATAAGATAATTATTTCCAAAATCTCCCAGCCAAAAAACTCTAGTCCAATCCCCAGTTGCACTAGAATTTATTTTCAACCTATCTGTCCAAAATTCTGCAGAATAAGATGTCATTTTTGCATCTACAACCTTTACATCTGGTGAGATGTCATACCAACCCTCCTTACAAGGAATATCTACACTGTCACCGGTGAAATCCCTCAGTCTCTTGCCTTCTTTGTTTAACGATATTTCACCGTATTCATGAGGAATAACTTCTGGAGTATAGTTTAATAAAATGTAAGAATCTTGATGTAAAGTAGAATTAACGTTTGTCGATATGATAGTTTGAAAGTCATAAACTATAGAAGGACCTCCTATTTCTTTTGCAAACTCTTTGTAAATTTCTTCCAAACCAGTATAATTTGTACTCGTTGCCCATTTACCATCCCCACAATCTGCCATATCTTGAAGCAATTGATTGTCAGCATCCCCCCCAAATCCTATAGTATAAACTTGAATACCATGACTTGCATATGCATCGCAAGCCTCGTTAATTGCCGCTTGTTTAGGGTCATCTTTTGGGCCTAAAGGGCACTGACCAACAGGAGCTGATGCGGCACTCCCGTCACTCATAAGGACTATATATTTATTACTTGAAGGGTCAGTAAGAAGCAGTTTTGCTTCATGTACAGCACAACAAAGACATCTCTGGCCAGGATTAGCAACATAAGTATCTATTTCAGATATTAAAGTTTCGTTATCGTCAGTTAAAGGAACTATCCATTGTACTGGGACAGTTGCCTTATAAGATACTAATCCAGCTTTATTTCCAGTATGATTTAGAATTATGTTGACGAAAATTTTATCGAGTTCTTTTGCAGCGTCCATTCTAGAAATATTCTCTGTACCGTTTGGTATGTCTTCTGTATTCATATCTTCAACACGACTAGTAGTCAAGATAACATCACTGACGTGATCAACGCCAGTCGTGTTATTCAACATATAATGACCTATTCTAAAGGGAACAGTTCTATGACTCAAAAAGTCATAATCCAACAAAGCAGACAGAGTAGAATTTGAAATGAATGTTGAACTATTTCCTTGATAGACTGTTTTATTTCCAATATTCATGAATATAGGATTGTTTGTAGTAAAATCTAAGAATAGTTCCATTGTGCTCAGATTTCCAGGCACATAAAATGCATCATACAAATTTATTACACCGTAAATGCCAGGAAGTGAAATGTTATCTGTGCCTAAAGTTTCATCAGAAGCCATTTGGGTTGTGTTATAAGTGACTTTAAAATAGCCTCCACTGATATAAGATCTCTTAGTGGTGAAATTGATGAGTATTGTATTATCGCCTACACTGAAAAAAGTATAATTTGATGGACTAAGATACCACTTATCTGCTGTCATATTCATTGGTTGGCTTAAATTCCGCTCATAATACCCCGAATAATAACCATTTATATATAGATCAAAATTGTCCCCAACGTACAATTCCATGGAAACTTCTAATATAGAATCAAAAGGCGGTAAATATAATGCTTTAGATATATTTCCCTCACCAACATAACCACCATAATATGTAAAAGATGAATCTTCTTTACTCGTTATACTCGTTAGGAAGCCTCTCGCAATATAACCATATGCAGGCTTTCCAGGTATATACCCCGTTTCTATTCTCGCCGACACTGCCACTTCTTCTGCAGGAGTCTCACATAAAGAATTATAAATAGTCTCGACATCCACAGTTATATTGATACAGACATCGTCTGTTATTCCTTCCAAAATTTCCCTTGAAATGTTTCGAGCAATTTCTTTGCTCTCTCCGGTTTCGTTGTACCAAAAACTTACGATTAAATCCAGAACGGATTTGTCTAAATCCATATCCGTTATAGTCCCATCCTCTATAAGTTTGTTTATGGTCGGTTTATTTTGAACATCTTTAACTTCTAAGTAAGAAAGTAAATCCATGATATCATCCGTCAAGTAATTAAGTTTCTCGTATCTTTTCTCTGGCAAGATCGATTCAAATTCAAAGAATGCAAGCGTCGTAATGATTAATATTAAGAGACTTAGCCCTATCAACACATCCATAGTGAATACAATTCCTTTACTCATGTCCACACCAAAGCCTCCAAAGTAACTATAGAACCATCATAAATGCCTATCCTGTTTATTTTTACTAGATTTATTGGGTTAGAAGGGTTCAGACCGAAGCTGAAGACTGTATCGTTATTCGTATCAGAAACAGTAAAATTATAGTCGTACCCACTGAGACCGATCATAACTTTTGTCTTATCGTATCCTATTTCTGTTTTCATGGTATTCATTTTAGTCTGGTTGAACCTGTGATTATTCTCTAAACCCAAATCAATAACGTTGTTTGAGTCCCAGTAAGTAGGAATACCTTCTCTAAACCAGGCTTCCGATGCTTTATATGCTTTATCAATCATCTCATTCATTCCTATGGTTTCTTCTATCTGTATGCTGGTATAAGTCCAATAAACGAACAGGATACCTATCGTTAACAAAAAGATAGAACTCGCCAATAAAAAATCGAAAGAGAATATCTGACCCTTATGTGACATGCAACTCACCATTTATATTCTCAATAATATTCCAATCCTTTTTTATCGTTCCACTAGTGATATTTTTGGTGATTATACTAGAAGTTGCTGACTTACCATCCCAATCTATGAACACTGAATAATATTCAACAGAAATCTCAAAGTCCGAAGCCCCGTAAAGATTTTCGTCCACATAGAATCTTCTTTTATATCCCTCACCTGCTCTAGTCGCAGAATTGATTTCGAAGGCAATTTTATCACACAATTTCTGAGCCTCTACGTTCGATTTTAAACCCATCATTCTATATTGAAGAGATAAGTTACTCCACAACAGGATTGAAACAATCAATAATAATATCGACATGAATATCATAAACTCAGTGCTGACTTGTCCTCTCATCAAACCACACTAACGTTCACATAATTCGAAAAGGCTGTCAAAGAAACGTAATAATAACCACTTTTTGTTGGTAGAGAACCATCAAGTTCTGATACAGTCGTGTAGAAAACATCCGATATTCCTGCAGAAGTTCTGACTCTAAATAAGAATGTTTTACTGTTGAGGGATATTTGTCCCACATCATCTGGAATGTAAATTTTTAACGTGAGCTTTGCAGGAGGGCCTTGGGAAATAATCCAATCTGTACTCTCACCCAATTTTTTAACAGCGGTCCATGCCTTTGATATTTTTGTGTTATCCCTATAATCCATCAATGATTGATTCACGTAGAGAGCTAGTGGTATGAGTATAATCAATGCTACGGAAATTATTATTAAGTATTCCGTTGCAACCTGTCCTTTCATGAGAATCCTAATTTTTATATTGACCTTTCAAGATAATATTATTACAGCCAGTTGAAAAATATTCTAATTGGAGTAAGATGATTAATTTGCGATCTAAAATTGGGAATGGCATTCATAGAGAAATGATGAAAAGGTTAAAGGATATGAAACAAAGGCTCAAAAAACGTGGAGAGCATTTTTCTAAGGAAAAAACTTCAAAGAAAGAAGATACAAAAAAAACTAAAGAAGAAAAGAAAAGTAAAGAAAAGCCTGAATCACAAGAAAAGAAGATGAAAGAAATACATGAAACAGTCAAGGATGGCTTAAAAGATGGAATAATCAAGGTAGATACTACAGTAGAAGAAGTTATGACGAAAGATGTTAAAACAGTAAAGCCAGAAGACAATCTGAGAAATGCATTGGATGTTTTATCTGAATACATGATTACTGGCATTCCAGTCATTAAAGATAATAAATTGGTAGGCATCATCAGTGAGGCTGATATTATTAAAGTTATGGATGTTAGAAAAATCCTCGATGCTAAAAAAGATGAGATCAAGCTTTCTGAACTAGAAAGAATCAAAGTTAATGATATTATGGCAAAAGATGTCATTATAGTCAGTGAGAAAGAATTGATCACTGATGCAAGTGAACTCATGTATAAATACCATGTGAACAGATTACCAGTTTTAGACGATAAGAAAAAACTAATCGGTATAGTCACTAAGGAGGATATCATAAGGGGAATAACAAAAGAATTTTTTGAAAAATCCATGAAAGGTGAGATGAGTGTTATAAAAACTGATATAGATAAACTCATCAGCATCGTCGAAAGGAAAGGCCCTATCAGTATCTTAGCTTTGTCCAAAGAATTGAATGTCGACCCTGAACAAATAGAAGAATGGGGCAAGATTCTTGAAGAACGTGAGATGATCGAAATTGAATATCACGCGATCGGACCACCAAAATTGAGGAGGAAAAAATGAAGAAAGAAAAAACCAAGGAAAAAATATTGGATAAATATGTTTTATCTTCGGATAAAATAAGATTAGATGTTGAGATAGTCCGAACTCCAGATGAATTTGTTCCTGTCTATAAACTGAAAATACCTAAGTTGGAAAGAGGAACAGTGGTGATGTTAGAAGATATAAAAGATACTGTAATTTCACAGATACCCATCAGGGTCACTGAATTATTGAATCCTAAAGGTTTGGAAAATTTAAAGCGGAAATTCTACGTAAAATCCCTAGAACTGATGGAGAGGAGATTACCTAGAGTTCCTCATGAGAAGAAACAATTTCTTGCCAGTACTTTAGTGCAAGAGATGCTAGGTCTAGGTCGATTAGAGGCGCTTCTGTCTGATGGTAACCTTGAGGAAGTAGTCATCAACAGTTCAAAAGAACCTGTGTGGATCTATCATAAAGAACACGGTTGGTTAAAGACTAACATTATAATTTCCACTGAATCACAGATACAGAACTATGCTGCAGGTATAGCAAGAAGGGTCGGGAGACAAATAACAACTCTTCATCCCCTACTCGATGCTCACCTTATATCAGGAGATAGGGTTAACGCGACCCTCTTTCCCGTATCAACATTAGGTAACACATTGACTATAAGGATGTTTAGAAGAAAACCATGGACGATCACAGAATTTATAAAGAACAAAACCATTTCTTCAGAAATATCAGCCTTTTTCTGGCTAGCAATTCAGTATGAGATGTCAATGATAATATCGGGTGGTACGGCATCAGGAAAAACTTCGTTGCTTGGTTCAGTATTACCTTTTATCCAACCCAATCAGAGAGTTATAACGATTGAAGATACGAGAGAGCTCAACCTCCCTAAGTTCCTACATTGGGTTCCATTAACAACGAGAGAACCTAACCCTGAAGGCAAGGGTGAAGTTTCGATGCTCGATCTGCTCGTCAACAGTTTAAGAATGAGGCCAGATAGAATCATAGTGGGTGAGATCCGTCGTCAAAGACAGGCAGAAGTTTTATTCGAAGCTATGCATACAGGACATAGTGTTTATGCTACACTACATGCAGATACGGTTGAACAAAGTTATAGAAGGTTAATCAACCCCCCAATAAACGTCCCTGAAACACTTTTGGAGGCTCTGGACTTGATAGTTGCCGTATACAGAGATAGAAGATCAGGGATAAGAAGAATTTTTCAAGTTGCAGAACTTCTTCCCGCATCAAAATCAGAGGGAAAAGGCACTTCTCTTAGAATCCTTTTCAGGTGGAACATCAGGAAGGATAAAATCGAGAAGTATCAAGAAAGCTATAGGTTTATGAAAGAATTGGAGATGCACACTGGAATGTCAATAAAAGAAATCGCAGGAGACTTAAAAGAGAAGGAAAAGATTTTGGATTGGATGGTCAAGAATGATGTTAATACTGTAAACGGTGTCGGTAAAGTCGTAGCAGAATATTATAGAGATTCTGGTAACATTCTTAAAATAATCAACAAAGATGAAAAGGCTGAAAAACTGATTCCTAAAAGTCTGTTAGAAGGTTAATTTAATGAAAAAAAGGATCCCGTTCGTGCCCTTTCCACCACATTTAATGAGAAGGGTTACCAAGCGTCTATACGGTTTGGGGAGTAGATTTTCAAAATTATCTCCGGGCATGAAAGTGACATTGCAACAGGCACAACTTGATTTTCAACCAAGAGAATATTTTTCGATAGCATTCTTCTCTTTTTTCTTCTGGACTTTTTTTACGTTTAGTATGTTTTTCCTGCTTTACATAATTTTAAAGTTACCTCCTACCTTTCTTGTTACACTCACGAGTGTTTCTTTAGTTATAGGTTTTTTGAGTTTTTTTTACATAATACTTTACCCACGTTTGATAATCGCCAGGAAAGTTAAAGATTTGGAGAAGAACTTATTATTTGCTATAAGACATCTTTTGATTCAGGTTAAATCTGGTGTACCTCTGTTCGACGGATTAGTTTCAGTGTCAAACGGTAACTACGGAATGATTTCTAAGGAATTAAAAGAATGTGCCAAGAAAATATCTACTGGTTTAGATCAGACTATCGCATTGGAAGAAGTGGCTTTGAAAAACCCTTCTCTTCATTTCAGGAGAATTCTTTGGCAGATAACTAGCTCAATAAGAACAGGTGCTGACCTTGGAGGTACTCTAGAGAGTATCGTACATAACCTTTCAGAAGAGCAAAAAGTAATGATAAGAAAATACGGTTCACAGTTGAATCCCTTGGCAATGATGTACATGATGTTGGCCGTTATAATACCGAGTCTTGGAATTACTTTCTTGATCATATTCTCTGCTTTTTCTGGGGTAGCTGTAACAGAAACAATATTCTACGCGATATTAGTAGCTTTAGCATTCTTCCAGTTCACATTTATCGGAATCGTTAAGAATAGGAGACCACCGGTGGAATTATGAAGAAAATATATCACTTGATATTCCAATTTATGCCGAAAGAATATAAAAAATGGGTAAAGAAAGAGTTAGATTTTGCAGATTTTGAAATATCTCCCGCGATTTTTTATGGGTTTAGCATATTCTATGGTTCAATTCTGGGAGCAGTAATTTTTTTAATATCATTTATTTTAGGAACTTCCCTACCGATTTCTATGCAATTGGGTATTTTTGGGTTCTTTGTTTTTGAAGCTATCATGCATGTCATTCCAATGATGGTATCAGACAGTAGAGTTAAATTCACGGATGAAGTGTTGCCGGATGCATTGAGGTTGATATCATCGAACATGAGGTCTGGGCTTACTCCTGATAAAGCTTTACTCTTGGCAGCAAGGCCTGAATTTGGTCCTCTGGAGAAACAAATTAGAGATTCAGCAAAATTGACATTATCTGGACAACCAATCGAAAATGCCATTCGAGCAATTTCAGAAAAGATAGATTCTAAGGCTTTGAGACGTAGTGTTGACTTGTTGTCAGAAGGAATATCTCGTGGTGGAAACATAGCATCATTACTTGATGAGTTGGCAAATGATATAAGACAGACAAGGATCCTGAGGAAAGAAGTTAAGGCAATAGTAATGATGTATGCGATGTTCATTTTCTTTGCTGCGGGTATAGGCGCACCTTTACTGTATGGGATATCTACCTTCCTAGTAGAAACGATGCAAGAAATGGGGAGTAGGGTTACTGTTCAACAAACTTTCACAGGAGGAATGAAATTTATGACTTTTCAGGGTATAGCGATTGACCCAGAGTTCTTGTATTTGTATGTATCATTGTCGTTGGGAGTCACATCTTTTTTCGGTGCATTATTGATAGGGCTGATACAAGAGGGATCAGAAAGAGCTGGTTTAAGGTACATACCAATCCTAATAGCGATGAGTTTGAGTATATTTTTCTTGACGAGAATGATAGTTGAAAGATTTTTTGGAGTCATGGTATAGATAAAAAGATTTAAAGGCAGGGAAAACAAGAAAATATAAGGAGGATAATCATGATGAAAAAAGGACAAACCGCAATGGAGTACTTGATGACGTATGGTTGGGCTATATTAATCGTCATCGTAGTTGTTGCAGCTTTGTACAGTATGGGTGTATTCACTGTAAGTCCAGGAGTACCATGTAGTCCGTGCTTCAGTGCCTTTGCATTTGTAGACTATGCAGACGGAACACTTATGTTTAGAAGTGGTCCAAGAACAATAGCTTTCTTTGTTGACAACATTACATTCATTCCAGGTAATGGCAATGAATACGTAGGCGATCTTGATGGAGATGGTCTTGCCGAATGTTCATGGAATGATACAGCAACAGACTATTGTACCTCGGGCAATGATATCACAATAAGGAATATAACCACGACAGAAGATGTAACAATTACTATAAATTACAAGGACACCAATTCTGGTCTATGGCATACAGACACAGCAACAATCCACAATTAGAAATAGTCTAAACTTTTAGCGGTTCAAGAAGAACCTTTCTTATTTATTTTTCTTTAGGTTTTATTGAGAGAATTGATAATGTAATAACTAATATTACAAAAACATTTAAAAGTCATAGACTTATTGAAATAATTTTTCCTGATGTGTGTTTCTGCTTGTTGAAGAGTATAAGTTAGAAAATTATCTATGAAATTTGAGGAATTCCAACATTCTTTAAGTATTAGCATTACTATTAAACATATATATTTAACAGTTTTAGTGGTTATTAATAATGTATGATAGTAGTAAACATATAAAACAGAGAATTTTACAACTTCTTGAGACTCATCCTGAAGGTTTAACTATAGAATCATTATCCAAGAAATTAGGCGCTCATAGACAAACTATCAGTAAATGGCTTTTCTGGTTGGATGGAGCAGAAATTATAGTTAGAAGGAGAGTCGGTTCTGCAACTCTACATTATCTAAAAAAATTTGTTAGGAATTTTGGAGAAGAGTGATAGTCGATGGATTATAAATCAAAATTCAAGTTAGGAAAGAAGTCCTTGATAAAACTAAGTTTATTAATCACACTTATTTCTAGCATAATCTTTCTCATTTTCTATTTATCTACAGTAACGAGTACTGTTCAAGTCGAGAAAACAGGATTGATTCTATACCCACCTTCTGTTGTTGGTAATCTATGGTCAAAAAAAATACTTGTTTACAATCATGGTCCAGAGCACTATTATAATTTACCTGTAAGGATTACCATTCCTGAAAATCTTGTGGATGTTGAACTTTACAGATATATGACATTGAGCATGAAGATGAGGATAACGAATGATCTTAGCTATGATTTTCAGGTTGAAGATACGGATGATGATGGTAAAAATGATAGAGTTAGCTGGATTGTTCCTGAACTATCAGAGGTAAGTTTTTCTGTGGAAGGAAGAATTGTTGAACCAGGAACAATTACAACAGCTTCTACCACATCGACATTATCGGCTACAATATACACAACTAGTACATCAACAATGGCTGTATATACAACTAGTACACCGACAACATGGACAGTTCAAAAACAAGAAACTACGACTACTGCTATAACTACGGCAACAATACCGTCAGAAATCCAAGTCGATTTTGAAAGGGACCTGGACTGCCATAAATGCGGCCAGCATAAAGCGCCTCCCCTGACTGACGTGAAGATGACTGTCACAGCGGCTGTTCCCAGCGCAGTGGAGGATGCGGTTTTGGCAGATTATTTCCCAGTCG
>DAOVGP010000008.1 GCA_030672375.1 Candidatus Aenigmatarchaeota archaeon
ACCCCATTTATTCGATAATTCTCTGCCGAGTAAGAAAGCAGGAATGATTCCTAAACCGACCATAATGACTGGTGATAGTTTTGCTGTTTCCATGAATGTCATTGTCGGGATGAAAAGTGAGAGAAATTTGTGAAAGAATACCATTGTGTAGTGCCAGCCAGTTATTATTTCTGGTCTCCCTGGGGGAAAGAAACTTAAGAGATCCCATTTTGGTGGATTAAAATTATAATCTAAAATGTCCTTTGCATACCTATACTGCCACCAAGGATCATAATCTAGAATGACCTTTATATTTAATGTAGGTGTTCTAGTCCAAGCAGCGAAATATGCAAGACCTATAAGTAACAAAAGTGCTATCAATGAACTTATTTTCAACGTGAATGTTTTCACTAAACCCCTCCCTTAGTTTTTTGAAATATAAAATCATAAATCTTTTGTATTAATAAAGTCTATCGAGATGATTGTGTGAAAATTTTAATTACTCATGAGCTTTTTCCGCCGGATGTTGCTGGTGGAGGAGAAATAGCAGTTTATGAAATAGTAAAGAGATTAATGGAAAGGGATATAGAGATTAAAGTTTTGACAACTGGTGATCCTAGAATTAAAGAATACGATGGTATACCAACCATACGTTTACCAATAAACCGTTATCTAATGAACCTTGCTTTCTATTCAATCTATAAACATTCAAAGGGCTGTGATTTAATTCACACCAACAATTATAATGCATGTTTTCCTTCGTATGTTGCAGCCAAATTATTGAAAAAACCTATAGTATGCCATATTCATGAAGTTTACAATGAGAAATGGCTAAAGATGAGGGGGGTAATTGGGGGTAATATATCCAGAGTAGTTGAAAAATTGCAAGTCAACCATGATTTCAACAAATTCATCTTCTTCAGCAAACACATGAGAAAGTCTGCTATTGATATAGGTGTTCCTATAGAAAAGTCAGAAATCATAAAACCTGGAGTTGATTTCAAAAAATTCAAGATGGAGAAAAAAGAACCCTTTGTTCTCTTTGTTGGGAATTTGATTAGAAGAAAGGGTTTAGAATATTTAATAGAAGTGGCAAAGGAATTACAAGATGTGGATTTTTTGTTAGTTGGAAGGGGGAAAGAACGTGAAAGATTAGAAGTAATGGCTCCTAAAAATGTCAAGTTTCTTGGGTATGTATCAGATAAAGAATTGATAGACTTATATTCCAGGGCTCTGATTTTTTGTTTACCTTCTGTAGGAGAAGGTTTTGGTTTAGTTTTATTGGAGGCCATGGCATCTGGCTGTGTTATTGTATCAACAATACCCCTAGATTATGAAGGTATCAGAGTTGAAATCGATGATGTTTTAGGACTAAAGAATGTAATTAGATCCCTGTTAGATGAACCAAAAAAAACTGAAAGAATGGGAAGGAAAAATAGGAAAAGGGCCAAACAATATGACTGGGAGGAGTTTACTTCTAGATTAATAGAAATATATGAAGAGGTCATCGAATGATATCTGAATCAATAATTTTAAAAGCACCTTACGTGGAGAAAGCATTTATAATCATCGTCGCCGAGAAGTAGTTTTAGATGTTCTAAATAAATAAAAAATACCTACGAATAATCCAAGACTCCATGCAATATTTCTAATTAAGTATAAAACAAAAAACTTTAGAATCTCATCTATATCCCTCGTCATACTCAAAATATCATTAAAATAGAAAACAAATAATAATGTAAACATTAACATCGTGGGAAGAACAAATATTCCGTTAAAGGTTGAGATTATAAAGAATAAACTTGAAATTAGAAAAATGATTTCTTCTAGAATCATACTGGGTTTTGATATATGATCGCCTGTTGACATTCTCTTATGTTTTAGATATAACAAAGGCATGTGTTTACCATACTTGAATTGCTGTTTGAAAAAACTTAGCCACGTGGGTCTGTGATAATGATAAATTATTGCTTTGGGTGAATATCTAATCTTACCATATTTACTTAATCTGTAACCCCAATCAGTTTCTTGAGCGACATCAAACCTTTCATCGAATTTAACTTTTTTTGCTATATTTGTCTTAACGCATAAGTTCATAGTAGGACCTCTAGTTATGAATTTGGGAAATTTTATGAACCTATCTTCTAATTCCATTCCTATCAGTCTTTGAAGTTGATTTACACTCTTAGGAGTTGAACAATAACCAACAGAAGCAATTATATCTTCAGATTCAAATGGGAAAGTGAGATTTTTTAACCAATTTTTATCTACAACACAATCAGCATCTGTCATGGCTATTAGTTTTGATTTCACTTTCTTTATCATGTAATTGTGAGCTTTAGCAATATTACCTTTAACTCTTTCCAGTTTTATTTTTTTAGAATTCTCTTTCTTTATTTTTCGTAAAATCTTATAAGTATCATCATCTGAATAACCATCTGTTACATAAATCTTGTAATTAGGATAATCCAGTTTTAACAAGGATTCTACACAATCTTTAATAGTAGTTTCACCATTCTTAACCGTTACTAAAACTGTAACCGAGGGATATTTTTTCATTTATATCTTATTTCTTTTAAGTAAGTAAGACAAATAACCTTTTGCTGCGTTTGCCAATCTCACTATCTCATCAAGATTCATATTATGAAGAAGGCTTTGAATCATCCATTTGGGAGAACTATAGAATCTGATCATTAACTCATCTCTCAGTCTCTTAATTTCTTCGTTTGTTAGATTAGGATAATTGACTATAGAGGCAAGTTGTCCATTTTTATCCAACCAATCATCCCAATTCTTTGCCACTAAATAATCATTTCTCTTACACCATTCATAGAACTCAGTACCAGGAAATGGAACCGCTTGTTGAAAAAAAACCATGTCTGGATTCAACTCTCTTGCAAATTGGAAGGTCTGCTCTATGGTCTCTTTTGTATCTCCTGGTAGACCAATCATGAAGCAACCAAAAATCTTTAATCCTAGTTTCTTTGCATCTTTGGTGAATTTTTTTGCTTGTTTAGTTGTCATACCTTTTTTTATGTTACGTAGAATTTCATCGTTTCCGCTTTCATAACCTATTATCAACATACGACAGCCGGCTTCTTTCATATTCTTCAATACGTCGAATGGTATATCAGCTCTAGCATTGCAAGACCATACTAAATCTAAATTTCTTTCTTTTATCAACTCACATATTTTCATAACTCTTTTCTTATCCACGGAAAAGGTATCATCCTCGATGAATACTTCTTTGATTTGAGGTAGGTTTTCCTTAATCCACTCTAACTCGTCAACAAAATTTTCTGGACTCCTTGTTCTAAAGATTCTCCCTGAAAGTGTTTGTGGGAACTGACAAAATGTACACATGTTTGGACATCCTCTTGAACTCCATATTTGTATCATGGGGTGTTTAGCTAAAGCGTAACGATAATCTCCAACATTGAGAAATTTTTTATAAACCTTTGAAACAAAGGGCAAAGCGTCCAAATCTTTTATGAACTGTCTGTCTTTGTTATGAATTATTTTTTTGTTCTTTCTGTATGAAATTCCTAGAACTTCTGTCAAGTCCTTACCATTCTCTAAGTAATCTACTAGTTCTGGTATAGTGTAATCATATTCTTTCCTTGCGATGAAATCCACAGAATCTGACATTTTCAGGGTTTCTTGAGGTAAAGCAGAAACGTGTGTTCCAACTAAAACAATTTTAGCATCAAGATTTTTTTTCAATTCTTCTACAAATTTTAAATCATATGCAATACTAGGTGTAGTAGTTTCAATGACCACCATATTAGGGTTAAATTTAACTATCTCATCAATAGTTTTTGAAACTCCCCAACCTCTAGCCACGGCATCGATTAATAGTGGTTTATGATCAGTTTTCATCAAAACTCCCGTAGCATGAGCCAACCAGAAGGGATAGTAAAGAGTACCAGATTTTGTGAGTTCAGGCCATCTACTCCCCCTACTCATTTTAAACCTGAAAGGTGGATTTAAAAGTAATATTCTCATTCGATCAACATAAATTCTTTAAATGATTTATTTATAAACAACTTTTTGATTAAGGTATGTAAATGAAAAAAGAAAAAATTGTTGTTATAGGTTTTGATGGGGCTACCTTTAGTATTATTAAACCCCTAGTCGAGAGAGGAGAATTGCCAACTTTCGAGAAATTAATGAAAAAAGGTGTCTACGGTAATTTAAAAAGCACGATCCCACCGGTTTCTGCGCCTGCCTGGACATCATTCATGACTGGGAAAAATCCTGGGAAGCATGGGATTTTCGATTTTAGACATTGGAATGTAAAAAAATACGATGAAAGTGAGTTAGTTGATTCTACAAAGATAGATGGATTGAAGGTTTGGAATATATTGAATTCTTTTGGAAAAAAAGTTGGAGTAGTAAATATACCCATAACTTATCCTCCTGAAAAGGTTGACGGTTTTCTGATAACAGGTATGTTGACACCTTCTCTGGAAAATTTCACATATCCTCCTGAGTTAAAGAATGAACTGGAAGATTACATAATCGATATAGAATCAGGAGGAAAATTTATACCATCGTTTGGAAAGATAAACAAGGAGAAGTTCTTCGAAGAATTGAATGAAATGGCTGATAATAGACTTAAAAATACTGTGAAACTTTTAAAAAAGGATTGGGATTTATTTATAATTATTTTTAGATTTTTGGATGCTGCACAACATGTTTTTTGGGAAGATAAAGTGTATTTGGAAAAATTGTATAAAAAAGCTGATTATATCTTAAAAACGATTC
>DAOVGP010000007.1 GCA_030672375.1 Candidatus Aenigmatarchaeota archaeon
AAGTTGAGTAAAGAAGATCAAGAGAAGACACTCCTCCACGAACTCTTGCACATACCGAAGAAATTCTCTGGAGGGTTAGTACCACACAAATGTTTCGGGAAAAGAATAGATAAGAAGAGAGTTGAAGAATTGTACAAAAAATACTTTAAATGAAAGATACATAGGAATATTCTAAATATCCTCCCAATTTCTGATTTCTTCTTCAGTTTCTATCCAGACGCCATCTTCATTATATTCAGGCCTCTTCTCTTTTTTTTCAACTTCTTTACTCTTTTTTGTCATATGAACACTTAAGACGAATTATGATTAGATTAATTTGTGATTTAAGACTTTTAAGGTTTGGGAGAGAGTAAACTTGCGATGAACATTAAACTATTAATTTTTCATACGGGAAAAATAAGTATATGCTCCCGACGATTATCGGTCTCATAATTTTGATAATTGTTGTTTTCACAGCAATTAGACTAGTTAAAAATGTATTAGTCGGAGTAGCCCTGGTAGCTCTTACTCTGTTGGGAGCTTATCTTCTCTTGGGTTTTGTGCCTAGCATAAGGTCGATACCAATGATAGGTCCTTTATTACCAAAAGTCCCAACTTCTTTGATGGGTATGATATCATGGATAATGAAATTCTTCCAGAACATTGATATAATCGAAGTTTCAAGAGATTCAAAGAATAAATTGTTGATAACAGTTGAGAATAATGGTAGATTAGATGTATCTAATTTTACTGTATATGTGGACGATAATAAAGTAAGTATAATAAACAAACCGAAAGATCCATTAAAATCAGGTGAAATAACCATAATACAGGCAAATTGGCAGAAAGATTTTTCTAATATCTTAGTTCAGACATCAAGAATAAATGCTACTTATTCTAAATAGGTCGATAAACCAACTTTTTATATTCATTAATCAAATTCAAAAATGGTGATAATCATCGGAGAAGTGGGTAAAACCTGCCAAAAATGTGGGAGATTCTTCCTAGGTAACAAATGCTCATACTGTGGGTGGGAAGTATTACCAACGATACCAAAGTCAATGAAAAAAAGGAAAATCAAGGGAGTTTTTCATTAAAATTTTTTAAGATTCCAATATTTTTTTTAGTTTCTTAGGTATATCTTTTGATGCGAATCCTAGAGTCTCAGCAATCTCATAAATATGAAACGTTGCTGAAACAAAGAAAATAAACGACCCGAAAACTAATAGACCTCTAATTACATCGAATGCAAGTGTGTCGACCTTAAAAAAATCCAATATGAATTGTGAGAGGGTAAACCCATAAAGGAATATAGTGCCCAGCATAAATAATTCCACAAAATTTTTTATTTCACCCTTTAAAAACTTCCTACTAGAGAGAGCAAGGACAATCACTATAAAAAACCCCGCAATGGAACTGGCTAACGAAAAGAATAATACGAATGTCATTTATCACACCACCTCTATAGTCATATCACAAACTTCTGACAATATATTAAATAATTTATCATCCATTTTTTTCTCTACACACATTATCAATCCCACTACACCAAACAACCTTACCCTAGTGGTTAAGAAATGAACGAATTTTGCTATCGTGCTTAAGTCATTATAGATTGAGAGTGTAGACAAAGAGTCGAGGTATAAGAATTTACTCTTAGGGTGTTTCATTCCAGATAAAGCTTCGGATAAAGCCAATCCAATTTCTGTTAGCCTTGCCGGTGAAGGTATGAAGATACAATTTTCTTTCTTTTCAAACTTTCTTCGTGAAGTTAGAGAGATGCCCCTTGGTGAGGGTATCATTTTTGTTATACAATCAATAAAGAATATTTTGTCCGTATCAATACCTTTTTTTTTCATGATATTCACTAAAGTACTGAAAGGCCTGTTCACAGTTACGTAAATTCCAGAGAATTTGTTCTCTTTTATGACAATCTTAATGATTTCTAAATTGATGTTCATGTACTTCTTAGGCTCCACAAGAAAAAGTACGACTTTGTTCAACGGCATATTTTTTAAGAATTTATCCAATCCCTTCAATCCCTTCAGTTTTCTCCCGTATTTCATGTATAAACTTTTTGATTTTTAGTTTATAAATTAACCTTAAAAATACAGAATTTAAAATCATAGAATCCATAATTACTTAAGTGGGGTGATTGAACTCAAGAAAAAAATAATCGTAACATCGGCTTTACCTTATGCCAACGGTGAAATTCATCTTGGTCATGTGACATCAACTTACTTACCGGCAGATATCTTTACAAGATTTCATAGGTTAAAAAAGAATGATGCGATACATGTTTGTGCAACAGATGATTTTGGTACTCCAATCTTAATCAAGGCAGAACAGGAAGGAAAGACACCAGAACAACTAGTAGCTTATTGGAATGAGAAGGATAAAAAAGATTTCAAGGACTTCGGGATTTCCTTCGATATATTCCACCAAACAAGTTCAAAAGAAAATGTAGAGTTGACGCAATATTTCTTCACAAAACTAAACGAAAAAGGTTACATATACAAAAAAACTATAACACAGGCTTTCTGTGAAAAATGTCAAAAATTTTTACCAGACAGATACGTTAAAGGAATCTGCCCTTACTGTGGAGCCAAAGAGCAGTACTCGGATGGTTGTGAGAAGTGTGGTAAGACTTTTCAACCAGGAGAGATATTGAAACCTCATTGTGCAGTTTGCGGATCAAAACCAATAACAAAAGAAAGTGAACATTATTTCCTGAAACTCTCTCATTTTTCAGACGAGTTAAAAAGATGGTTGACTCTAAACAGGAACTTACAGAAAGATGTAAAGAACTACGTCTTGAGATGGATTGAAGAAGGATTGAGAGATTGGGATATCACTAGAGATATATCTTGGGGGGTTCCCATTCCATTGGAAGGGACTAAAGGCAAAGTCTTGTATGGTTGGTTTGATAATCATCTATGCTACATCTCCACGGCATTGAAATACTTCTCAGACAAAGGAATTGACGGAAAATCTTGGAATTCTTCTGAAATATATCACTTCATTGGTAAGGACATAGTTTATCATCATTACCTCTTCTTACCGGCGATGAGACTTGGTGTAGGTGAATTCAAACTACCCGATTTCATTCCGACCAGAGGTCACTTACTCTTACAGGGTCAAAAATTCTCAAAGAGTAGAGGTTGGTACGTGAGTTTAAGAGGTTTTCTGAATGATTTTCCAGCAGATTACTTAAGATATTATCTCTCGACCACAACACCATACGATCAGACAGATGTTAATTTTGATTGGGACGAGTTTCATTCAAGGATAAACAATGAGTTGGTTGCAAACATTGGTAACTTCATCCATAGAACATTAATGTTCATTTGGTCGAGATTTAAAGGTATAGTTCCTGAGCCAGGAGAATACAATGATTTAGACATAGCGTTTGAAGAGAAGATTTGGAAAGCGGAGGATAATGTTGGGAAAGAGTTAGAGAAAATAGAGTTAGAAAAAGCATTGAAAAAAATCATTGAGTTTTCTGGATCCTGTAATCAATATTTCCAGAGTTGTGAACCTTGGGCAAATGAAAAGAGAGCGTCAAACTGCCTTTATTTATGTATAAATGCTGTGAGGTCTTTAGCCATCTTACTCGAACCCTTCCTACCATTCTCAACCGAAAAATTATGGAAAGAATTGAACCTTTCTGGTTCAGTCCATGAACAGGATTGGGCATCTATATCAAAGATACTTATAAAACCTAATCATAAAATTGATAAACCTCAAATACTCTTCAAGAAAATAGAGAACGAAGAGATTAAAAAACAGAAACAAAAACTGAAAAAAGGGGGTAAAAAATGATAAGTTTTAAAGAATTCAAGAAAATAGAGATGAGGGTTGGGACGATAAAAAAAGTTGTAGAAGTCCCTGATTCTAAAAAGTTGATTAAGTTTCAAGTAGATATAGGTGGAGAATTGAAACAAGCTGTGGCAGGATTAAAGGGATATTTCAAACCAGAAGAATTAGTAGGAAAACAATTCGTTTTTGTTACAAATTTAGAACCAGCAAAACTCATGGGAAATTTGTCAGAAGTGATGATATTAGCAGCTGTAGAAGGAGATAAAATTTCTCTGGTTAAACCTGAAAAAGAAGTCAGTGACGGGACAATAATAGAATAAATCATTTTTTTATTTTAGTAAATCAAAGTTTCATTTATGAAAACAGTAAAGGATTTCATGAACAAGGATGTCATTTATGTTTCCCCTGAAGATACTATATTTCAAGCAGCAAAATTGTTCTCTCAGTTAGATATAGCTGGTGCTCCTGTTGTAGAGAAAGATAAGGTAGTTGGGCTCATAAGCATATCTGACATTATAAGATTTATCGACATAAGAATAGGAAAGTTACCAAAAATTGAAACTCCAGGATTGTCCACTTTATTGTTGGCAATAATTCAGATGAAGAAGATGCATTCTGACTTTCAGAAAGAATTGAAGAAGGTAACATGTTCTAAAGTTAAAGAAGTTATGACAAAGAATGTTATCACAGTTTCTTCATCAGCGACATTGGTAGAAGTTGCAGAATTGATGGAAAAGCATGACGTCAACAGATTGCCCGTACTCAGTGGAGAGAAATTAATTGGTATCGTTGCAAGAGCAGATTTGATTAAGGCTTTGATAATTTAAGAGACTTATTAGAAAAATGAAAAATAAAAGAAAGAAAAACTTAATTTTTAAAATCGATTATTTCTTCTTCTTTTTTTTCTTCCCCTTCTTCTTTTTCTCCTTTGGTATTTTTACCATCCTTCATTGAATTATAATTTACCATTCGTCAGGTTCATCTTCCCAACTTTCCTCTTCATCTTTCCAACTTTCCTCTTCATCTTCCCACTCTGACATACCACACCTCTAGCAAGAGAATTGTGTTATTTTTTAATATTTATTTCTTGGGTATAACTTGTATTTAAAGATATATCAATCTAAAAAATCATTGACTTAAAATTTCATTTTTTTGAACTTTGAACATAAAAAGAATGTCATATTTTTTTTTAAAAAATAAAACTTATAATCTTCCCTTCAGATATTCTCAGTTAGGTGAATGATACGTCAACAAAAGAGAAATTGAGATTGAAATTCAGAGAAGATTGGAAAAAATATTACAGAGTTCAATTTCTAGTAGATCAAGGTTTTGTAAGAAAAGTCTGTCAAAAATGTGGTAAGGTTTTTTGGACTCTAGATCAAGAAAGAGAACATTGCCCAGACCAACCTTGTCAATTTTATGAGTTCTTGGGTGATCCACCGACGAATAAGAGGTTTGATTATGTTCAAAGTTGGAAAGTCATTGAAGATTTTTTCAAGAAACACGGACATACCAGTATCAGACGTTATCCTGTTGTTTGTAGATGGAGGCCTGATTTATTCTTCACAATAGCTTCTATAATAGATTTTCAAAGATTAGGAAAGAATGGAGTATCTTTTCAATTTCCTGCCAATCCATTAATAGTACCTCAATTCTGTTTGAGGTTCAACGATATACCGAATGTGGGCATAACAGGAAAACACTACACTTGTTTCTGTATGATCGGTCAGCATTCAATGTACGATGGAAAACAAGGTTACTGGAAGGATAGGTGCGTTGAATTGGATTTCAGACTTTTATCTAGACCATTCGGCATCAAACCAGAAGAGATAATTTTCGTTGAAGATCTTTGGGTTGGACCTGGAGCTTTCGGCCCCTCTTTAGAATATTTCGTCAGAGGGTTGGAGATAGGGAATGCTGTATTCACGGAATTCAAATCCATAAACTCCAACGTGAAAACAATGGAAGAAAAAGTTATTGATATGGGTGCAGGTCTAGAAAGGTTTGCATGGATAACACAAGGAACTCCGACTTCTTATGATGTTATTTTCGAACCAATATTGAGATACTTGAAGAAGCAGACAGGGATTAAGTATGATGTGGAATTTTTCTTAAGATATTCAAGGTTAGCAGGAACGTTGAACATGGATGAAGTGAAAAACATAAAAAGAGTCAAAGCAGGAATCGCAAACAACCTTGGCGTAACTACAGAGTTATTGGACAAAAAAATTAAAATTTTAGAAGCGATGTATGCGATTTCTGATCATACAATGGCTTTGACTTTTGCTATAACAGACGGTCTCCTACCTTCCAATGTTGGTGGTGGGTATAATCTTCGTATCATCTTGAGAAGGGCATTAGGTTTTATAGACGACTTCAGGTGGAACATTGATTTGACTGATATTTGTGAGTTACATGCTAGACATTTAAGGTTGATGTGTCCAGAGCTATCTGAACATCTAGACGACATTCAAAAAATACTTGATATTGAAAAAAGGAGGTTTCATGAAACAAAGTTGAGAACAGAAAGAATAGTTAAGTCAATCGTCGATAGGGGTGAGGAGATAAACGAAGAAAAATTAATCAAACTGTACGATTCAGAAGGAATCACACCAGGTCTGGTTCAAGATTATGTTCCAGATTTGAAAATTCCTGATGACTTTTATGTTAAAGTAACTGAGAGATATATGGGTGAAAAGAAAATACTGATAGAAGAACCAATCGATGCAAGTGGATTGCTAACAACAGAATACCTGGTCTATGATGATCCAAAGATAACGGAATTTAAAGCAAAAGTTCTAAAGATGATTGATGATAAGTATGTTGTTCTGGATAAAACTTACTTCTATGCAGAAGGTGGCGGTCAAAAATCTGATGTTGGTTTTATAGGTGATGTCCCTGTTTCAGATGTTCAGAAAGTTGGAGATGTTGTTCTCCACAGAATAATTGGGAAGCTTGAAGAAGGTAAAATAGTTGATTGTAAGATAAATGAATATAGAAGAGATATCTTGAGAAAACATCATACAGGGGCTCATATAGTCAACGTTGCTGCTCGTCAGGTTCTTGGAAATCATGTTTGGCAGCATGGTGCAGAAAAGAGTTCAGAAAAGGCAAGACTAGATATAACACATTACGAGACTCTAACGGATGAACAAGCAGAAAAAATAGAAGAAAGGGCCAATGAAATTATTAGGAAAAATATTCTAGTTAAGATAGAATATCTACCGAGATCTGAAGCTGAAAAGAAATATGGCTTTAGAATTTATCAGGGGGGAGTAGTTCCAGAAGATAAATTGAGAATTGTTTCTATCGGGAATATAGATCATGAAGCATGTGGAGGAATACATTGTGAAAAAACCGGTGATGTTGGATCCATACTAATACTGAAAACAAAAAGAATACAGGATGGGATAGTTAGAATAGAATTCACAGTCGGACCACTCGCACTAAAACATCTCAAAGAAAAAGAAAACATTCTAAAAGAAACAGCAAAATTACTAAAAGTTAAAGAGGAAAAAGTCCCAGAAGCAGTAAAAGATTTGTTCGAAAGATGGAAACAAAAGAGAAAAGAGTTAAGGAAGTTGAGGAAGAAATGACATCAAATCAAGGGCTAAAGGAACTGAAGAAGAAGGAAAAACTATTGAGTCAAGCCGCTGAAATTGTTGGAGTTCAAGAAAAGGATTTACCTAGGGTTGTGAAGAGATTTTTAGATGAAATAAAAGAGATGAATAAGAAACTCAAATCTTAGAAGTTACACACCATATCGGCTGACTTATCAATAAATTACAGATGATGTCTTCTATTTCTGCAATCGATGGATTGTCTAAAATTTTCTGTCCCCTCAAACTCGTGATAGTTAAACTCGAGGTTGTATTGTCTGTTGAAACTATCTCTTGGAAAAACACTTGATCATCAGAATTTTGGGTAAGGCGTTCTAATTCGTTTTTCATGTCTATACAATCCAAACAGCCAGTAAAATAACGATACTCTATTAAGGTATAACCCCTCTGTAATAGATATCTTCTCTGTTGGGTGTTCAATTCATAGTCTATTATTTTCTGGTTTGGTATGGTTATCTGTTCCTCTGGATTCCTGATAGCATTCATTATGGCAAAAGCCAGGGTGGAAATGAACATCAAGAAGACG
>DAOVGP010000033.1 GCA_030672375.1 Candidatus Aenigmatarchaeota archaeon
TTAATTCTTCTTAATATAATAATCTTTGTGTTTACATTTCCTATCAGGATTCATACAATTAACGAGTATGGGTTCAGACCCGCTACTTTCTTGAGAGGAGAGTATCATCTCATACTTACATCTTTGTTCATCCATTTTGATGTAGCCCATCTTAGTTTCAATATGTTAGCTCTATTTCTACTTGGAACATCTTTAGAAGAAAAGACGGATCCTATAAGATATCTTTTAGTTTATTTCGTGAGTGGAATTATTGGAAACTTGACAATGTTAATACCTTTCTTTTACTCGCCAGAAAGTGTTGGTATCGGGGCTTCTGGTGCTATTTCAGGCCTTGTCGGTTTAGGAACCTTCTTCTGCCCAGGTAAACTAGTCATATTTCCTTCTGCCCTACCCTTACCTTTTGTTGTTGCAGGTGCGCTCTATTTCTTGTCAACTGCCTTAAACCTCTTCACACCATCGCAGATAGGATATCCTGTACACATGATTGGTCTGTTGATTGGTATGGTATTCGGTTTGCTGTGGTCCAAGAACTGGATTAAAGGAATATTAATATTTGTAATAACACTTGTTTTGATAATCTTACTCCCCTTAATCTTAGGCCTGATATTTGTGTGAGTAAATGGATATTATCAAAAAATTAAAAAAAATGAAAGTGAAGAGGGTTTTCATTCAATATCCAGAGGGTTTAAAATTAAGAATCCAACAGATAAGTAAAAAGATTGAAAGCGAAGGAATTGAAACTATAATTTGTTGTGAACCGACTTATGGTGCATGTGATCTCAGGGATGAAGAAGCGAAAAGACTAGGATGCGACTTAATTCTACACATAGGTCATTGTGACTTTGGTATTAAATCTAAGATTCCTGTGGTTTATTGGGATTATTTTTTTGATGTTGATCCGTTACCAATCTTGAAAAAGGAGATAAAAAAATTGAAAAAATTCCGAAAGATTGGACTTGTCACGAGTCTTCAGTTCGTTAAAACAATTGAAAAAGTAAAGGAGTATCTTGAAAATCATGGGAAGGAAATTTATGTAAATAAATCATTGAAGTATCTTGGTCAAATTTTAGGTTGTGATGTGAGAGCAGCAAAAAAAATAGAAGATGATGTTGATTGTTTTCTGTGCATAGGTGCAGGTAAATTCTATGGTTTAGGGTTATTGCTTGGCACAGACAAGCCAATTTTCTCCTTGGATTTAGAAAGAGGAATGATAAAAGATTTGAACAAATTGAAAAGAAAGACTCAAAAAATAATTGCTTGGAATAAAAGTTGCTTGGAAGAATCAAAAAGAATCGGGATTTTAATCAGTTGGAAAAAAGGTCAATTTAAATCGCCCTTCAAACTTAAAAAGAAATTAGAGGGTGAAGGTAAGGAAGTTTATATTTTAGCGATGGATGAGATAACACCAGAAAAAATCGAAGGACTAAAATTAGAATGCTTGATTAGTTTGGCATGTCCTAGAATTGGAATTGATGATTTGAACAGGTATAAAATACCCGTAATAAACTTTGGTTCTATTTGACTCTATTGATGTTATTGGGGATGTTAAAACATGAATAAAAAACAATTGGCAATAATTTTATCACAATTAAAGGAAAATCAAAACCCAAAACCAGAATTAGAACAATATACAATCCCGGGAGAATTGGCAGCTCAAATAATCAATATTGCTTTTTTGTCAGAGGATATAAAAAATAAACGTGTTTTGGATTTAGGTTGTGGAAGTGGAAGGTTAGGAATAGGGGCTGTTTTGATGGGAGCTAAAGAGGTTATTGGAATGGATATTGACAAGGATGTTTTGAAAATTGCATGTGAAAATGTAATAATGGCTGAAAAATTATCTAATCAAAAAATTCAAAAGAAGATTAGATTCATCCACTGTGATGTTTCAAACTGGAAAGAGAAAGTAGATACTGTGATTCAGAATCCTCCGTTTGGCATTCAAAAATTACATGCAGATAGATTGTTCCTGAAAAAAGCATTAGAATGTTCTGATAAAATATATTCCTTACATAGATCTTACAAAAAATCTAGAGATTTTTTAAATAAATTCGTCCAAAAAAACAAAGGTAAAATAGAAAGAATTATAAAATTTAAGTTCCGAATACCGTATATGTTTAAGTTTCATGAAAAACCTTTCGTGAAATACGATGTGGATTTATTGATAATTTCGAAGGTGTGATGATGAAATTGAAGAAAATAAAGAGTAGTGATAGTGTCTTAGAAATAGAGGTAGGGGGCGAAGATGTCGGTTTTGTGAATTTAATTAAAGAAGAACTATGGGAAGATAAGCAGGTCAGTGAAGCTGCTCACATAAAAGAACATCCATACATGGTAGAATCAAAAATATATGTGAAGATGAAAGGAAAGGCCGACCCTAAAGTTGCTTTAAGAAAAACACAGAAAAGACTCATGGTAAAATTGAAGGATTTGAAGGGAGAATTTCAAAGGGCACTAAAAGACTAAATTATTTATCCGTATTCAGCTAAAAAAGATTTAGAGATTATGTACGAACCATACGGAGAAAGTGGAAGATTCAAATTCAAGATTGATCGAGAAAAATTGAGAGAGTGGAAAGGAAAGTTTATAGAAAATATCAAAAAAATTAAGTATAACAAGTGGGCGATGGTTGTAATCGCAATCGCTGTTCTCGTGATTCTTGGTGGTTATACTGGTTATGCGACCTATACTGGAAAGATAGATGAAATAACCGCTCAAATCATGGTTTTAGAAAGACAGATCGAGGCCTGTCAGGATAATGTTAGTGTTTGTTTATCAAATTTAGAAAATACTGAAGGTAAATTGTCAAATTGTAAAAGCGATAAACAGAATTGTGAGAATGATTTGAAAAATGTAGAATCAAACCTTGATGAATGTAATGATGAAAAGGACACACTGAGTACGACTCTACAAGCTATAGAGACTAGTTTAGGTGAATCGGAAACAAAATATGATGAATTGAAGGACGATTATGAGGATTTGGAGGATGATCACGAAGAAATGACTTGTAGATACGCAAAGGACATATGCGGAAAAATTGGAATGAATTACTACTTTGTGAAGGATAATACAGAAGTTGTTTGTTGTTTAAAAGAAGATCCTGATTTTTGTACAGAAGAACCGAGCAGTAAAGGTAATATCAAAGAAATAACCTGTTAAATTTCGAGTAAACACTCTCTCAATATTTTATTTTTAAAAAATTCATGAATCACGTTATGTAATTGATGTTTAATTCTTCAGCATAATTAATTGCTTCTTTAATTTCTTCTCTGGTTAGACTACGATTTATGTCAGGATACTCATGTGCATTGTATTCAGGACGATACTGATCCATTATATTAACTATTACTTTATCTCGAATATTATCATGTATCCATTTCAAGATTGGTTTAGTACAACACTCGATATGATTAGGAAGAACTAAATGACGTATTGTCATCTCAGTATTTTTTGTTGCAATCAGATGATTCCTAGAACAAGCGTTAAAATATTTTGGTATTTTTGATAACCTTAATGCGCACTCATTGTTCCCATACTTGAAGTCTGATAAATGCATATCAACAATTCCATTCAAAATATTCATCGTTTTCTCGGACATGTAGAAATTTGAATTCCAAATAACTGGAATGTTGACCTCACAGGATTTCAAAGTCTTTAGTATACAGAGTAAGTTTGGTGTTGGATCTCCTCCTACCCAATTAACGTTTCTTGAACCCTCTTTTCTTCTTCTATCAATCCGAATCGCCAGTTCTTCCGGTGTTGTTTGATAACCAGCTTCATGCCATTGACTGATCGACCAATTCTGACAAAATTGACAATTTAACGTACAACCCATGAAAAAGATTGTGTGGGAAGGACTGATGTGAGCTTCTTCACCCATATGCATAAATTCTGATGAAATCAAGCATTCAGTACCGACTTTACATGCACCCTTTTCTCCTTTCATCCTGTTGACATGACACTTTCTTTCGCATAATTCACAATATCCTATAATACTTTCGGTCAATCTAATCTTCAAATCGAGTAGAGAATGTTTTGGCTCCCTTAGTTTCCCTATTTTTGTTATTCCCTTGTCAAATTTTTCTCTATTTTTTCGGAATTCCTTCATTAACTTTATATGAATTTTCCACAAATCAGCAACACTATGATTTTTTCTTGGTTTAAATTCAATTTTCTTAGCTATCTGAAAGTTTGCAATTGCATCGCTCCTAACTATTTTTACATATCTCGGCAAGACTCTCCTAATCATAAGATCATCTAAAGCTTTAGCAGCATCTGGTCTCAGAATATACAGTTCCCACATAATCATATCTTCTTAAATACAGACTTTAATTAACCCGTCGAACATTGGATTTGGTTTCATTGGTATAGAAGTGAACTCTGATGAAACTCACATAATAATCCTAGTCAGTAACCTTACTATTTGTTTAATGAATTTGGAAAAGGTAGTTTTGCATCTGTTGTTATATTCAAACCCAGTTGCTTTAGTGGTTTTTCATCTCCGTCATCCATAAGATGTGTAGTGTGTACTTCACATCCTTTCAGTTTTTTTAATATATTTACGCATTTGCGTGAGTTTTCGTCAGATACGGCACTTGCAGCTAGAGCATCCAATACTTCTTTAACATCTAATGAATTGCTGCTCAATTCCATCGTTTTTTTCAGTTGTATCATGCTCTTAATTATACTCCTAGAGATAACGTTAACCTCGTCTGGTATTTTTGCAATAGTTTTTGTTGCATTTAGAATAGCTGCTGATTCTGCGTGAAGAAGTGGTGAATTCTTCCCTTTAATAATTACAGTTCTACCAGAATCATCTAAAATTTCAATCGCCGCACCACAAAATACACCTCTATAACCCTTACCTTTATCTTTTCTTCTTCTAGCTTCCTTTGCTGCTTCTCTTGCAGGAAGAACAACCGAACGATCCTCAGGTTTAACATCCACCTTTTTCATTATTTTGTTCATCCTTTCAAGGGTATCATGTGTGGTATCACCCTCTATAAATTCCCTGTGATATCTGAAATAACGTCTTATGATTTCTTGCGTACTTGCTTCACGAACCACATCGTCATCGATTATTCCCTCTTTGGCCATGTTGACGCCCATGTCAGTCGGTGATTTGTATTTGGCCAATGCGTCTTTTTTATCTAACATTTTTTCGATTATCTTTTTCATTATCGCGAAATTTTCAACATCTCTGTTATAGTTGATTGCTGTTATACCATACGCGGCTTTGTGGAAAGGATCGACTATATTATAATCCCCTATGTCCGCAGTTGCTGCTTCATATGCAACATTTACAGGATGATTGAACTCTAGATTCCATATCGGAAATGTTTCAAATTTCGCAAAACCAGATTTGATCCCACGTTTTCTATCTTGAAAAATTTGAGCCATGCAAAACGACATCTTTCCACTACCTGGACCTGGAGCAGTAACCACTATGATTTTCTTCTCCGTGTCCGCATACTCTTGTTTATCGTATCCTTTCTCGCTTACAACAAAATCCAAATCTATGGGGTAATTCGGTATTTCATAGTGAATAAACACACGTATTCCTCTATTTTCGAGTTTTTGTTTGAACTTTTTTGCTGTCCATTCATTACTGAAACGGTTTATCACTACTGCTGAGACTTCTAAACCCAGTTCGCGGAGATCTTTTATGTCCTTTAGTGTTTGGTCTTCATAGGTCAATCCAAAGTCTCGTCTGATCTTCCTTCTTTCGATGTCCCTCGCGCTGATGCAGTGGACTATTTCAATTTTGTCACCTAGCTTACGAAGCATCTGTATTTTTGTATCGATTGCAAACCCAGGAAGCACGCGTGAAGCATGATAATCATAATGCAGTTTGCCACCGAATTCCAGATACAATTTATCGAATAGCGACACGCGTTCAAGTATTTTCTTAATTTGGACGGTCAAATATTTTTTAGTGTCAAATCCAATTTTTCTGATCATTTGAACAACACCATCATTAATCCCTTAAATTAAATATTGGCCCATAAAGCCAATTGATACCTTTACCGAACCCAGAAACAACGCCACCAGTGACGAAAATATAATTAGTGTGCATATTATTCTATAGTCTAAAAATATTTTAAGTTTTGTCATAGAAAACTAATTCTTTGATTAACCAGACCCTTTGTAACCGACTATTTTCTTAAGTTTTTCTATGGATTCTGGATTTGATAGAGTTGTTATATTACCTAAAGTCTGATCTGTCATCAGATTCTTAAGAATTCTTCTCATTATCTTCCCGCTTCTTGTCTTCGGAAGATCTTCTACAAATATTATTTCACCGGGTCTAGCAGTAGGTCCTATTACTTTCTCTACTTGTTTTACTAATTCTTTCTTGAGAACATCAGAAGGTTTTCTTCCAGTAGTTATTACAAAAGCGACTGGAACTTCACCCTTGATTTTATGTGGACTTCCCACCACGGCACATTCTATCACGGCATCATGTTTATTCAATGCATCTTCCACCTCAGCTGTTGATAGTCTATGTCCTGCTACTTTCAATACATCGTCCACTCTCCCTGTCAAACGGATATTACCTGTTTTATCCCAGAATCTAGCACCATCACTAGTGTAATAATATTTATCGCCATAAACACTCCAATAGGTTTTTTTATACCTCTTTGGATTTTTGAAAACCCCTCTAAGCATACCAGGTGGGAATGGATTTTTCATGACTAAATATCCACCTTCACCAACAGGTACTGGTTTTCCACTCTCGTCAAGAATATCATTTTTCGTTCCAGGGAATCCTCTCCCAGCTACTGTAGGTATGAAAGGGCCAATACCTGGTAATGCATTAATTAAAGTACCGCCAGTTTCAGTTTGCCACCAAGTATCAATAACTGGACATCTTCCACCTCCAATATGTTTAAAATACCACATCCAAGCATCATTGTCAATGGGTTCACCCACAGTTCCAAGAATTCGAATACTACTCAGATCATGTTTTTTAGGCCATTCGTTTCCCCATTGCATGAACATTCTTATAGCAGTTGGAGCTGTATAAAAAATAGTCACACCATGATTTTCAATTATTTCCCACCATCTATCACATTCAGGATAATTAGGTGCACCTTCATAATGTATCATTGTTGCACCAATCAAGAGTGGACCATAACAACCATAAGTATGACCTGTAATCCAACCAACATCTGCAGTACACCAGAATAAGTCTTCATCATGAATATCAAAGTCCCATTTAGTTGTCCAGTACGCTTGTGTTAGATAACCTCCTGTAGCATGTATAATTCCTTTTGGTTTACCTGTAGTACCACTAGTATAAAGGATGAACAGAGTGTCTTCACTGTTCATAATCTCTGGTTTATAGTATAATTTTGCATTTTTCATTAGTTCATGCCACCAATGGTCTCTTCCTTTGACCATTTTGACATCATTTCCCATCCTTTTAACAACTACAACATGTTTTATTTTAGTTCCTTTTACCCCTATATCGGCATTGGTCTTAAGATTTATCGTTTTACCTTTTCTATAATAACCATCGGCTGTAACAAGAACCTTGGCTTCAACATCGTTCATTCTCTGATTAAGTGATTGTCCGCTGAAAGCAGAGAATACCACGCTATGTATAGCTCCTATACGGGCACAAGCTAACATCGCCATCTGAACTTCAGGAATCATCGGTAGATATATTCCAACTCTATCTCCTTTCTTCACACCAAGTTTTTTCAAGACATTGGCGAATTTGTTAACCTCACGGTAAAGATCATAGTATGTTAAAATTCTACATTCCTCATTAACGGGTTCAGGTATCCATATGATCGCGACTTTATTCCTTCTCCAAGATTCAACATGTCTATCCAAAGCATTGTAACAAGCATTCAGTTTTCCACCAATGAACCATTTGAAGTAAGGTGGTTTCCACTCATAAGTTTTTTTCCATTTTTTAAACCAATCTAATCCTTCACGAGCAAGTTTACCCCAGAACGCTACTGGGTTTTTTAATGCTTTCTTATAAATACTCGCATTAGTTACCCAAGCCTTTTTCTTGAGATCGTCTGACGGAAGAAAAGTTCCTCTCGGACCTTTTTTTACCCATTTTATAGGTTTTTTCATTATATTCCCTTTTAGATTTTTTAACTTAAATTATTTTGAAGTGTTTTAATTAATTTTTTTCTTATTGAATTGTTCTCCATATTTCACAAGAGATGCCATTGCACTCGCGACTCTTCCTGGTGTTTGATAAACAGGTATTCCATTTCTTTCCAAGATTCTTGAGAGTTTTATAGTGAAATCACCACCGGCAGAACAGCAAAGGATTGGTTTTCTATGTTTTTTCATGTCATCAAGAACATCAGTAATTTTCAACTCTAAAGTAGGAACTTGGAAAAGCGTTATAGCAATAACTCCATCGTATTCATTAGAACTCAGACATGCATCTAAAACTACTCTATATCTCTCTGCAGTAACATCCCCAGTAAGATCTATAGGATTTTTTAAACTCCCGTATGATGGGATGTTCTTCTTAATTTTATTTTTTAATTTTTCTAAAGGTTCTGGTGTTTGTAGTCCATGCTTCTCACACTCATCCACAGCCAGAACACCAAAACCACCACCATTCGTTACTATAGCAATTCTATTACCTTTTGGTATTGGTTGAGTAGAAAAGGCCTTAGCAAAATCAAACAACTCCTCCCAATTATTTGCCTCGATTAAACCAGTTTGTTTGAAAACAGAATAATAAATTTTTGCAGAACCGGCTAAGGCTCCTGTATGACTAGCAACTGCTTTCCTTCCCATCTTTGATTTTCCGCCCTTTAAAATGATTGTTGGTTTTTTATTACTCGTTTTCCTAGCAACTTTTACAAATCTTTTTCCATCTATAACTCCTTCCAGGAAAACAGTAATTACTTTTGTTTTTTTATCATCAGCTAAATATTCAATCAGGTCACATTCATTGATGTCCATGCCATTCTCATAAGATATGAATTTACTGATGCCAGTCTGTTCTTTCGCCAACCAGTCTAGTATGGTTGAACCAACAGAACCCGATTGACTGATGTAACCAATGTTACCAGTAGGTGGTCTACCAAGCCTGTCTCTAGATAAGAAGAGAGTATCAACTTTTGTGTAAGGGTCGAATACTCCCAAGCAATTGGGTCCCATGACTCTGGTTTGAGATCCTTCGATGATATGTTTTAGTTTTATCTCGAGTTTTTTACCTTCTTCTCCAGTTTCAGAAAATCCACCGGAGACGATGATAACTGCTTTAACTCCCTTACTAACACAATCTTTCAAAACTTTAGGAACTACCTTTGCTGGAATTATTATAACTGCTAAATCAATATCATCAGGGATTTGTAAAATAGATCTGTAAACTTTCTGACCTAGTATAGGAGTTGTATCTGGATTAACAGGATAAACTTTTCTCTCTGATATGTTACCAAGAAAGTTGGTGAAAATTACATATCCTAATTTTTCTGGTTTATGAGAAGCTCCTATTATTGCAACGGATTTGGGATTAAAAAAATAATCTAATTGTCTCATGAGAATAATTTGTTTTTCCTTGATTAAATTTATGATTCAGAAAAATGAGAAACTATTTAAGAATGGTAAAAGTATTAAGTATTTGCAAGGAGCCTACGGTCGGGAGGGTACCGGCCTCCTGTATCGCAAGTCCGGTTTATGGCGAGACCGCAGTCTGAGGGCGGTTTGGTTTCATGTTCAGGCCCATGTCTTGGACTGAGAAGCCTCGTCTCCCAGGACCACTTGCATATTGAACAGATCAGATCCGGAAGGAAGCAGTCATAAGATGTGTAATTTGGTGCTTGCGAGCTCGCGGGGTGGAGAAAGAGACTTGGACTAACCTGGTCATGAAGTTGAATCCACCGAAGACGTGCTCCTTGCATTTTCATTGTGATTGAAATGAAGGAAATATTTGCGATAATCGTTATTTTGTTGATTTTTTTGACTGTGTACACTCTACTTTATAACATAACTATGTTGTCAGAGACGAAAATCGAAAAAAAATCTTATATTGAAGAATTCCAGTTCGTGGAGCAAGCCTATCTTAATGAAACCAGTGCAACTATAATTAAAGTACCGGCAGTGGATAGAGAAGGAAATGGAGTCATGGCAACATTGTCTGTCGAGGTGAAACCTGGTATCGGCAGGACTCTTGTTGACATAAATCAAATATTATT
This sequence comes from Candidatus Aenigmatarchaeota archaeon, assembly GCA_030672375.1. Lineage (GTDB taxonomy): Archaea > Aenigmatarchaeota > Aenigmatarchaeia > CG10238-14 > CG10238-14 > DAOVGP01. The sequence goes on from DAOVGP010000033.1 coordinate 10,182, forward strand.
CTGGGTGGACACACAAGGTTCTATTAGGATAGCAAAGATTGTGGCAGCAAATGTAACAGGTTTAGACCTTTCAAAATACGATATTATTTATTCCATTCAAGCAAATGCTTCAGTTATTGAAGGCCCTTCAGCTGGAGCGGCCATGAGTATAGCAACTATAGTTGAATTAGAAAACAAGACCATAAACAAAGATGTAACTATCTCTGGTACCTTGGATGAGAAAGGAATTATAGGGCAAGTGGCTGGAATCGTTGCGAAAGCACAAGCTGCAGAAGATAATGGCATGAATCTTTTCCTAGTCCCTGAAGGGCAAAAGACGTATACGACTTATTCAGAAGAGAAGAAGTGTGAACAATATGTCTTCACTACTATTTGCAGAACAGAGATAAAATCAGTGAAGGTAGATGTCGAGGAAGAAGTTGAAATTGGAATACAAGAAATTAGTAATATAAAAGAAGCATTAAAATATTTCCTAACCTAATTTTTATTTATGAAAATTTTTACTGGTACAGAAATAAGAGATATCATCGTCTCTATCCTAATCGTATCTGTAATATTCTGGATATACGTATTTGCTTTTCCTGATATTGCAGGTTTCTTCGTCTCACTAGTAATAGTTTTCTTCTCTTTCTTCTGTCATGAGATATCTCATGAATTTGTTGCGAAAAAACTCGGTTGTATGGCGACTTATAGAATATGGCCCCTAGGCCTTTTGTTGGGAATCATGTCGATCTTTTTCGGGCTGATTGGACTCAAGAGTTATTTCATACCAATAATAATAGTGGGATGTGTGGAAATAATGCCGTACAGATTTGGAAGATGGGGATTTAAAGTTGTCAAGTTGAGTGTAAGAGACATTGGTGTAATATCATTAGCAGGAACAGGACTGAACGTATTTTTTGCAGTATTCTTTAAATTGTTCCCAGGTTCGATATTCCATAATCTAAGTTATTTCAACGGTCTTTTTGCTTTATTAAATCTCATTCCCATTCCTCCTTTGGATGGGAGTAAAATCTTCATGTGGAAAATGTGGTTCTGGTTGTTCCTGATTTTTATATCAGTTTTATCAGTAGCATCATCCATAGGTTTTATTTGATTGATGATAACATCACTTATATCCTAGTCAAACTAATTATTCTAAGTGAGAACGAATGACCTTCACAGAGATGATCATAAACATAATCACTAACAGTGAAAGTTTTGTAAATGAGTGGGGTTACTTGGGCATATTTATAGTATCATTGGTTAGTGCTTCTTCAATAATATTCCCTATACCAGGTTTCATAATAATATTCACATTTGGTGCAATATTTGATCCATTTTTAGTTGCGCTGTTCGGATCTTTAGGAGCAACAATCGGTAACATAACGGGTTATTTTCTAGGTTTGGGTGGGAAAGAGATACTAGAAGATAAATATGGTAAGAAGTTAGATAAGATAAAAGAAGGTTTCAAAAAATACAAGGGACCTTTATGGATAGTCATATTGAATGCTAGCCCTTTACCTGAAGATCTCGTGAGTATTTTCTGTGGTATCGTAAGATATGATTTTAAAAAATACATGTTAGCAACATTCATAGGTCAATTGATATTGGCTCTAATCTTAGCTTATTCTGGTTTCTATTCAGTGAATTGGGTTCTAGATTATTTTGGATTGGGAATGGTGTTCTAAGTTAATTTAATATCAATACAGTATTTATTAGTTCTTGGGGAGTAAGGCAATATTTTTCTTATCTTGAAATTAATCTTTCTTTTGGTTTTTTTCATTAGGACACCGATGATTGCTTTAACTTTTTCTTCCATACATTCTTCTCTTTCAATCACATACAGATGAATTATTCCACTACCATCCTTCAAACATCTGTAGGCTGTGGTAAGAAAGTTTAAACTTTCATGGGGTAGAGGTATTATAACTCTATCACATCTCCCATACCAGTTTTTTGCTTTTCCCCTAACATCTCCCAGAACAGGGATCATTCGATT
>DAOVGP010000001.1 GCA_030672375.1 Candidatus Aenigmatarchaeota archaeon
ACCCGAATCAGATAAACTATTTCAATGGAAATCACTTAAAAAATGATATAAGGGGGTGTAAATAAATGGCTTTAATCGTTAAGAGCGCAATAAGACAAATGATGAAGGGACAATGTAATGTCGGTGAAGATTTCTTAAAGACTTTGGATACTGAGGTAGTAGCAATGGTTGAAAGAGCTGCTGCTAGAACAAAGGCAAACAAAAGAAAGACACTGAAAGCAAGGGACGCCTAAGTCCTTTCCTTCTCTTCTTTTTTAATAATCTCTCAAACAACCCTAATCAGATAGATTTTTGTTCCTGGAAAGAGAAAGTTTAATTATGAGTTGGAAAGATTTTTTGATGCCTGATTGGAGAAAAGGATTCATTTTTTTGTTATTTCTAAGTTTGTATCTATTTTCAAGTTATCTAATTTTGATTATTTCTTTATCAGGTTTTATGTCTATTTCAGGAATTTGCTCTTACGGTTATTCTGATATTTGGAAAAGCATAGTTCATGAAAATATATGTCCAAATTCTACTACAGTTGACCAAAGGTATCAAGATTATATGACAAGTGTAGGTAAATTTCAAAACTTTAGAAATGATTATGTAAAATCTTTAGAGCCGTTTCTTATGATTTTAAATCCAATTTTGGGAGCCCAAATAGGTGAGTTATTAAATCTCAAAAATATTTTAGTAATTTCAGTTTATTGGTATCTCCTCTCTTCTCTGATAGTCTGGATTTACGATAAGGTGAAGAAGAAAAAGAAATAAGAATCAGATAGATTTTTGTTCTTAGGAATTCTCGTCAAAATTTAAATAAATCCTTTACCAATCTCTAACCATAACTAAGAAAAAATGGTGAGTTGAATGGTTAGAGTTTTCCCCTTAGCTCCTTTAGAAAGAATCGCAAGGAAAGCTGGTGCAGAGAGAGTATCTGCGAGTGCCGTTGAGGTAATCAGAGAAGCTGTTTTAGATGAAGCAGAGAAGATAGCAATAGATGCAGTTGCAGTATCTAGACATGCAGGAAGGGTAACTGTAAAGGCAAAGGACATCAAGATTGTCTGTAGATAATTTATTTTTATTTGGTGATTTTTTGGGAAAGATAACAAGTGTAATAAAAAATTTAAAAAAAGGCAGTTTTATCCTAATAGACGGTACTCCATGTCGAGTAGAATCTATTGCTTCAGGAAAAAGTGGAAAACACGGTGCAAGTAAAAGTCGGGTCGATGCTATAGGTCTATTTGATAATAGAAGAAGGAGTATAGTTAAACCTTCTGGGGATAATGTTGATGTTCCTATTATCAATAAAATGAAGGCTCAAGTTCTGGCCATATCGGGTAATCGTGTCCAACTGATGGATTTATCAGACTATTCTATGTTTGAACTCGATATCCCAGAAGAATTAAAAGGTAAATTGAATTCGGGTGAAGAAGTAACCTACTATGAGATCATCGGGATAAGAACTCTGAAACCACTCAAATAATTCATACGATGAGTTCAGATTTACTCAACTTCTCCAATATCCCTTTTATAGCGGCTTTAACGATGTCTCTATTTCCGTTGACAGAAAAAACATCTGTCATCCGCTCGATAGAGGTTTCCCCGTCACACTGGATCCAAACGAGAAAACTAATTGGATCAATATTAAAAGTTTTATTAGTGTCAGGGTCGACAAGGATATAAGTATTTCCAAGTTTTGACCATTTCATCTCTTTCGATTTCTTAGGAAATTTCACTTTCCTTCTCCTTCCTCTGGTAAAGGTGTGGCAATATGTTTGATCAGGACTATATCACCTATCGACTGGACCATGGGGTAAGGTACAATTATACCTTTCTTTCCACCTACCATCTTTCCCAGGAAAGTGCCTTTAGCGGCTGATATCACTAAAGACCTAACTTTATACCTTGACAGGTCAAGCTCTACATCAGATACTTTTCCGCAATAATATCCTCTGTCAGTAAAAACATCCTTACCAAACATATCTGAAACATCCTTTACTGTGATCGGCATTAATTTTAACCTCCTATTAATATTATATGGCTATACAATTTTATTAAACTTTAACAAATTAATAATTTAGGTAAGTTATCACATTTTTGCCGAGATCGCCTAACCCGGTATGGCACTGGTCTGCTAAACCAGCGGTCTTTGACCTTGGGGGTTCAAATCCCCCTCTCGGCGTGAAGAAAGAAACATTTGGAGTAGTTAAAAGATTTAAAAGGTTTTATGAAATAATTACAGAGAGGGTCGATGGTCTAGCCCGGTTAAGACATCGCCTTGACGAATAGTAGATTTAAAATGGCGAGAATCCCAGGTTCAAATCCTGGTCGACCCATTTGCCCCCATAGTCTAGCCCGGTCAAGGAAGTTAAAACCTTGAATATCGGCCTTTCGGCCTTATGGGAGTAAGCCGAGGACGTGGGTTCAAATCCCGCTGGGGGCATTTATACTTTAATAGCAGGGGTAGCCAAGTCAGGTCAAAGGCGCAGTCAGTCGCGTAAGCCTTAGGAGCCTGTCTCTTAGTGAGTTCCTGAGTTCGAATCTCAGCCCCTGCATTATTTATTTAAAAGTCTGTAGCGAGTTAATGAAAAGGTGATATTGTCTGGTAAAAAAGAAAGGATTTCCGAGTGTAAATGAGATCATCATCGTAAGTCCTACACGCATTACCCCTTATTCTGCTCTATGTAAATTAGAAGAATATCCAGGAAAGGAAGGTATGATTCATATTTCAGAAGTTTCAGGAAAATGGGTTAGGGATATAAGAAAATTCATAAAACCGAACAAGACATACGTTGCCAAAGTCTTGCGTGTGGATGAGAGTAAAGGACATATCAATATTAGTCTAAAGAGAGTTCCCAGGATAGATAAAACGAGGAAGATGAAAATCTACAAGAGTGAACAAAAAGCAGAGAAAATGTTAGAAAAAATTGCAAAAGAACAACAATTGACCTTGGATAAGATGTATGAAGAGTTTGGTTTTAAGTTACAAGAAGAGTTTGGTGATATGTTCACGGCCTTTGAGATAGCAGCCAAGACACCAGATAAACTCACCAATAGTGGAATTCCAGAAAAATGGGTAAAAATAATACATGAAGTCGCAAAGAAAAGCATTCGTAAGAAAAAAGTGAAGATAAAGGTAGAGTTGGACGTAAAATTCTTTACGGGTGACGGGATTGAAAGAACAAAAAAATTTCTCGCAGGCTTAACCAATAAATACAATGTAACTATAAAGTATATTAGTGCCCCTAAATATAGTGTTGAAAAAGTGAGTGAAAATCCGAAACTCACTCAGAAAGAATTGACAAAGCAATTGACTGATGCGATTTCAAAAATAAAGGATGGTGAAGCTAGTTTTAAAATAATGGAGGAAAAACGATGATTCAGACAAAAATTAGAGTTCATAAGAAATTACCAAAACTTAATGATCCTGTATTCGTAGAAGGATTACCAGGAGTAGGAAATGTTGGAAGAATAGCAGCAGGTTACTTGGCGGAACAATTGGGAGCTAAAGAATTCGCTGAGTTATTTTCACCTCATTTCTTACCGTTCGTTCTTCTACATCAAAGTTCAGCTGTTCATGTTCTTAAGAATGAATTCTATTACTGGAAGGGTGGAAAGAAGGGGCAGAGGGATTTGATTATTCTAATAGGTGACAGTCAGAGCATTGATCCTGTAGGTCATTACGAGATCGTTGAAACGGTCTTAGATTTTATTGAAAAATTGGGTGTGAAAGAGATTATAACAATTGCTGGACTGAATGTTGGAAAATTAGAGAAAAACCCAAAAGTGATAGGAGCAGTTAGTGAACCTGGTGTGATGAAGGATTATAAAGGTTATGGTATAGATTTTGATGCCGGTAGTAGAATTGGCACGATAGTTGGTGCATCCGGGCTTTTCATAGGTTTGGGTAGGTACAGGGGAATGAGGGGTATTTGCCTTCTTGGGGAAACATCTGGCTTTCCAATAATCCCTGATCCAAAGAGTGCAGAAGCTGTGTTAAAAGCACTGACAAAGATACTAGGTGTCAATATAGATATGTCCAAGTTAGGTGACAAAGTGAAGGAAATGGAGAATTTTATGAAAAAAATACAGGGCGTTCAACAAAGAGCGATTCAACAGTTTTTGGCCCAACAAACGGGAAAACCAAAAGAATCCAAAGAAGATTTAAAGTACATAGGATAACTTTTAATTTCTTTGTTCCAAGAGTGATTACATGCCAGAGGAGTTGTTGATATCAAAACAAGAATATTTGTCTTCGGGAATACACATAGGTATGAAATCGAGGACAAAAAACATGAAGAAGTTTATTTACAAAGTGAGAGAGGACGGACTCGCAGTTTTGAACTTAAAGACTCTTGATGTAAGGATTTCTATAACAGTTAAATTCTTGGTTAACATGAAAAAGATACTAGTCATTGGAAGAAAATTGAACTCACACAAACCAATCAAAAAATTCTGTGAAATAGTAGGTTGCGATTATGTGATAGGCAGGTTCATGCCGGGTACTCTGACAAACCCAAGTTATGAAAAGTTTTTAGAGCCAGATATTGTCGTGTTGACAGATCCGTTATCTGATCGTCAAGCTTTGAAGGAGGCTTTGGACAGTAGAATTCCTATAATTGCTTTGTGTGATACTTTTAATGAAACGAGGAATATCGATTTGGTAATACCATGTAACAATAAGGGAAGGAAATCACTTGCTTTAATATATTTGTTGTTAGCTAGGGAGATTTTGAAAAATAGGGGAGAGAAAGAATTCAATTATAAACTCGAGGATTTTACTGGAGAAAAGTAATCATAATTTCCATAACTTTGCCCCTTCATATAATAACTTTGAAGCTTGTTTTAAGCCTTCTTTAGTCAAATTATAACTTTTTTTTATAGGACGTTCAAGTAACAGGTTATTCTTAATCAATCTTTTCATGGATATTCTAGCCATTTTTCTTTGACGAGGTACAAATTTGGAGAGGATAAAACCTTCTGATAAATATTTTTCTCTTTTTGAAAAGACCAAGAATATTAATAGAATAGTTTTTTCTAGTTCTGTTAACTTGATTTTTAATTCCATACAACATATGTTGTTTTTGAGAAAGTAAATAATTTTGGCTTTAAAATAAAAAAGGAAAAAAATAGCATACGTTAAATATTTATAAAACATTTTTAGTAATTTTAAACAGTAATATCTTTGTGATTAAGTGCCTAAAGAGAGTTATACTGTAGAAGTAGTTTATGGCTTTGTTTGCAGACACCCAGGAATATGTACATATGAAATATCAAAAAAACTCAAAATGACTGGTGGAAGAGTTAGATACGCATTGACCAAGCTAAAAGAAATGGGTTTGGTAAAGTTCAAGTTTGAAAGAAACAACCCAAGGATTAAAAAATTAACTTATCCTGTAGAGGCTTGGAGTCTATTGCAGAGGGAAGTAAGGGTAGAATTGAGAAAAAGAATTAAGTAAACATTTAAATATAACACATTCTAATAAACCCTTGAGTGAGTTGGTTAGATAGCTTCGCCTTTCCTTCAAAAGAAAGGTGAGGAAGTTCCATCCATTGAGGAAAAAGGGCTGAGAAGTCTATCTTCAATATCAGAAACGATACCACTCCATCTGTGGGATGATGAGACGTCGGATGGAAGTGGATGAAACGGATTGAAGACTCCGATGAGATGCAAGCTGAAAAAGCGCATAGACGAATGCTATCTTAAAAACAGAAGATGGGCTAAAGCCAACACACTCATTTTTATATTTTCCATCGATAATAGTTAAGTGATAATAATGGCAAAAAAAGATAAGTTCCGAATGCCGACTGGAATGGCAGGTTTAGTAAGATACGGTGAGGATGCTAAAGAACAATTGAAAATTAAACCCAAACATGTCATAGCTTTTTGTGTAGTTGTAGTTGTGTTAGAACTTTTACTGAAATTTTTTGGATAATTTTTAAATCACCCTTTATATTGTCAAAAAACTATAAGGTTTATAAGTGTAACTGTTAGAAAATATATATTGATAAAAATGTCAGCCAGAAAAGCACTTTATGAAACATTATTAAAAAGATATGGTATTTCAGGTTTAACCAAAGAAGATTGGTTTATTGGTGGTAATACTCTTTATGTTAATCCTAAAGGTTTAAGCTCAAATTTTAGAATAAGAGACAATGATCCTTATATATTAACCCAGGCAAGGGCTGCTAAAGGGGAACTCTCAGAACTCAAAGAATCTGATAGAGGATTCTTCATTAACAGATTGTATGGTTTAACAGTAAGTTTTGGTAAAGATATGACCTACGAACAAGTTTTAAAATTGAACGAATCTAGATCAGTTAGAGAAATAGCAGATGACGTTTATCTACTAGAAAAAATTAAGGGTGTTGATATAGATCCAGAAAGATATGGGAACTTTTTAAAAATTAAAGCAAACAAGGCAATTCTTGATGAGGCAATACTTATGACTCAACAGGGACTTGATGTTGAAAATTTACCTCTTTCAGATCCAGTACTCTATGAACAATTTGATAGGATGACAACTGACGATTTAATTCAACTTTTGGTTCTCAGATTAGATCCAAACAAAGTTGAGGAACTCTTGTTTAATTCATATTCAGAATTATAAAAAAATTAACTAACAATTTTTTTGTACGTTTTATTAGTTTTTTGTTCTTCTTCTTTTTTCTTTTGTTCTATCAATTTTTCAATTTCAGTTATGCTCAATCCCTTTGTATTGATAGCATATTTTTCAAACTCACTTTTAACTATTCTTTTCCTGAAAGAGTTAAC
>DAOVGP010000031.1 GCA_030672375.1 Candidatus Aenigmatarchaeota archaeon
CTGTCTGTGACATTTGCATAGATTTCTAGAGAACCAGTCTGTTCAGTTTTGTTAGGCATTAAAGTTATGTTTATTTCTGCACCCACGTAAGGAGTTAAAAGAGTAGTTAAAATTATATAATCCGGAACTGCATCAGTTTGATTAGCATCGACATTGTAGTAAGAATAGTTGAAATGTAGAGATGAATTACCTATATCGTATAGAACTGAAAATGTATGAGTGTCTTGTTTGGATATTGTGAAGTTAGTTTCACTCACCCATGTTAGGTTTACAGCTGATGGAGAAATCGTTATGTTCACTTCCACGTTTCCTGTGTTGTTAACTATGATATCACACAGTGTCCCTGTTGGTGGGGTCATGGGTCTTTCACAGTAATCCCGACTCATATTCCAGGTTCTGTTTATCGGTACTTCAATGTCTAAAGTCAAGTTTTTGTATCCATCATTATCAGTCGTAACATTTAAAGAACCAGTGTAATTACCTGGATCATACCCTAAAGGTATCGTGACGTTAACTAGGATAGTTGCATTATTACCTGCAGTAAGACTTGTCACATTCTGGATCAGCTTGAAAGTAAAAACAGGAGGTAATCCAGATATATTGTAGTTGATGTTGATTAAAAGATCGTTGCCGATCGATTGTATAGTGAAGTTACCTAAGTATGCCTCTTTTCCATGTATCGCATCATTCGAGATGATATCTTCTATTATATATAATAAGGGATTCGATGCTACAGTTACGTTAAATATCTTAGTAGTATTTTGTTTGCCTATCTCTAAGTCGAGCCATATTGCGCTCATGTTTATCAAATAATTTCCAGGTGGTGTCTTCTCAGGTACAGTTATGTTGAAATTTGTTTCACAATAACCACCGAGTGGATCAACATCACCACATTCGTACAATGTGTAATTGGAAGTCCAGTTTAATGGGGTGTTCTGTGGTAATTGAAGAGTGATGTTTGCGGAATAAGCAGTTCCATTCCCTACATTCGTTGCGTTAACAAAAAGATTGAATGATTCAGAAACATTCCATTTTATAGTAGTTGCAGTGTAATTGCTCGGCTGTGTTTCTACGGTCATGTTAGTTCCCGATACTGTTATTGACAAAGTTATGTTTTCGGAACCATCGTTTGCAGCCGAGACGTTTATAGTACCGTTGTATGTTCCTGGTAGATAACCTCCCGGTACAGAAACATTCACAAAAACTGTCTCATTATCACTTCCGTTAATGGACGTAAAGTTTGCAGGTATAAAGGTTACATTGAAGTCAAGGAAACCAGTAACATTGAACGTGATATTTGACAAAGGGCTATTTCCAATCGACCTTACAGTGAAGTTGCCGACTGTCTTTTCACTCCCTCCACCAACAATTCCTTCTATCAAATCTTCTGGTATTTCCATCAAAGAATTGGCAGTTACGTTTACGGTAATAGATGTGTTAGTCGAATTTGGAGTACCATCTGGACTTCTCCAAACCACTGATGTATTTATCAGATATGTTCCAGATAGAGTTTTTTCCGAAACAGTGATATTGAAGACTGGACAACAAGATTCGTTTGAATATAGGTCACCACATTCATACAATGTGTAATTGGAAGTCCAGTTTAAGGGAGTGTTCTGTGGTAATTGGAAGGTGATGTTTGGAGAATATACGTATCCTTGTCCTATGTTTGTTACATTCACCAATAAATCAAAACTCTCTGAGACACTCCAGGTTATCGTTGTAGCAGTGTAATTATTCGGTTGAACAGAAATATTCATGTAACCTTTCGTTGGTTCTACCAAGAATATGTCTGTACCATTTCCAAAGTTTCCATCTTTTGTTGCATTACAGGATAACACATATTGGGCGAGTTCGTCTGGGGCTGTAAAATTCAGAATGTAAGTTCCGTTCAAATAATCTGTTATGTTGAAGACTTTGACCTCAGTACTATCAATTAGATAACTACAGTTTATAGTAGCATTGGAAATATTTTGGTGACCACCAAAGTTTTGGACGAATATATCTGTAAAAACAATCCTATTTGGAAAGCCGTTTGGATTCAAGACATTGACGATTACGTTGTAGACATCAGTTACGTTGAATGAGCCGAAACTTTGATTGAGATAATAACTAGCATTATCATATGCCTTTAAAGTGAGGTTCCATTGACCGATAGGATCAGTTGGGGTAAGGTTGAAATAATTCGTGAATACTTTATCTCCTGCTACTTCATCGCCATAACTTCCGTTATCGTAAAGGATTATAGTCTGATTTGATCCAGATGGTGGTATGATTGTTGCGTTAATAAAAGTAGTTAAGTTGTAAATATCAGAAGTGACATTACCAGTTATTTTTACATCTTCACCAAGATTATAAATTATATGATCAGTTCTCGTTTCGACTATCACTTTCCAAGCTTCCGGCGATTCTAATGATATCAGTGGTGGGTTTTTAATCCTATCCTTTAAATTAACAAAATCAGTGGCTGAACCTGCCAAGCCGAAATAAACAACTGATGTCTGTACAATAGATGAATTCGATTGTATCGTTGTCGTGTTAAGGTCAATACCTATCCTTCCATATTCCGAATTATTTACAGCATAAAAATTAGAAGTTCCAGATTGATTTGAATTAATTACACCAACTAGCTGACCCCCACCTGCTTCGGCCCAATACCATGATGTAGGTTCAGCAGAATCACCATCCAAGTCATCAATCCCTCCTATATAACCTCTTTCTAAATCTAAAGCCAAAGCTCCTCCAGGAGTTGAATTTCTCTGGATACTCTGATTGACAAGATTTGTTATGTTCTGCTCAATCTTAATCCATTTCAAATCATCATAGATGTAGTATCTTTTGATAATTTCTATCTCTTGATTCTTTGATTCAGGGTCCCCCCATACAATTTCTTTCCCTTTCTGTTCAATTATCATTCTTTCTGATCCTTCCTTGAATGAGGCGTTATCTATCAAATCAAACGTCAAATTGTGAGTACCGTTCGAGTATTGATTATATTCAACTGTCTTGTTGTTTTTATCAACAGAAAATATAGTGGTATAACCTCCCAAGTAAGGTTTTATTACCCTGTATAAACCAGAACTATTATCAACTCTGTTAGTATCGATGAATAAATTATAGAGTGAATTGTTCACGTTGACTTCTCCTTGAGACCAAAGGTAAATTAAATTCGATGAATAATTCGCTGTTTCTTTGGGTCCATTTTCCAGAATATCAAAGTAGATGTAATAGCGCCTTATTGTGTTCGAAGATGTTGATCCATTCATTATGAATATCACAGTACCCTTGGCATTCGTTGTTGTGTCGAATTTTTCATCCTTCTCGAATTGGCTACTAACTTCATAAAGAATTTCTCCAGAAGAATTGTATTCTAAAACTCTAGTAGAATTTTCATCAAGGGCTTCATTTACTCCAAGTCCATCTAAAATATTTGTGAAATTGATCGGTTGTTCTACAGGCCAATCATCAGTATCGTAATCAGTCGTATTTACCTCGAGTATAACCCTATAATGCCATGTATCATTCCACCATTCATCTGCAGCTAGAGCTGGAGAAATCAGTGTAAGAAAAACTACTATTGAAATAATTAAAAATATTTTATTATTCTTCACCACGATTAATCCACCAAACCATCTTCATTCCTTGACCAAACTTAGAATCTTTAAATTCGCATTCTATCTTCCCAAAAGTCTTGAGTTTAAAACAATGTAGATTTGCAGTTGACCATGACATCTTCAAGTCTTTGGCTATCTGATAGGTAGAAAGAGGATCAGAAGACTTTTTAAGGTGGTCTATTATCTCCTTATCCTTCCTGTTAAACATATATCAATATATTGAGATACTTAATATTAATATTTAACAGAAAATTTAACAGTTATTGTATAAAGAATATGATTACTTTGATAACAACTTTTTAGTTCTTTCGAATGCGTCTTGACTTATCAAACCTTTATCTAACAAATCCTTCAACTCAAAAACTAGTCTTTCTTTTTTACTTAAAAGAGGTTTTTTTGGTTTTGGTTCTTCTGCAGGCGGTTTCTCTTTTTCTTTAGATGGCTTCTCTTTTTCTATCGTTATCTCCTCAGGTTTCTCTTTCGTCTCTTCTAATTTCACTGGTTCTGCTTTTGGTTCAGGTTTTACTTCGGGCTCAACCATCATGGGTTCAACGGGCTTTTCTAATGTTTTTAACTTTTTGCTTTCTTCTTCTATCTTCTTATCTATTTCAGCAAGTTTCTTGAGATTCATTTCCTTGGCTTTCTTGAATTCTTTCTCTGATATTCTTCTATTCTTGTACTCATCTTCCAAGGAAGCCATTAAAGTCTCTATTTCATCCTTCTGTTCCTGGAGTGCTTGTAATTCTGGTGGCAATTCTCTTTTGGGAACGCCATGAGTCTGTATCGTGGCTATTTCTTTCTCTAAGTCAGTTAACGCAAATTTCAAGGCATTAACATCTTCTGTCTTAGCGTATTGTTCCAAGTTTAAGTTGATTTGATCGACTGTCTTTACTAATTCCTTACTTAATTCTTCCATCTCTCCTTGTTTGGCTCTATAAGTCATAAATTCCTCGAGTTTCTTGTTCAAATCAACATAAATTTTCTGCAACTTGTCAGAAAGGCGTTCCATGTCCTTCACGTTCTTCTGAATCTTTATGCTTTTCTCTGTCACATCCTTACTTACATTAACTACATTCTCAAGATTGCCCATGCCCTCTAGTATATTCTGGATGTTTTTCATGGTTTTCAACATATCATCTGATTTGACTTCTAATTTCTCTAATCTGGTCTCATGAGTTCCTATCTCTTTGTCTCTTTTACCTAGTTCTTTAGCAATTTTTTCAGGTTCCATCTCAGAAACTATTTCACTCAGTTTGTCCAATTTTGCTGATTCTTGTCCTAATTTAGCTTCTCTTTGAAAAACTAGCGATCTTATTTCTCCTACACTTTCCATAAGTTTTTGAATCTTAGTATCAGTCGAGGATCTTATTTCTTTTATCGACTCTATCATTGTCTTTAACTTCTCAACCTCGATGTTGAGTTTGCCTAAATCTGTTTGAATTGAACGAACATCTTCAACAGCCTTTCCAGTTTCAACTCTCTCTTGTTTTTCTTCTCCTTCTTTAGGAGCCCCAACACCCTCTACAGGTTTTTTAACAGAACCGGGCGCTGGAGCAACGACACGAGCCTCTGTTTCTTTCTTTATTTCTTCAACTCTTTTTTTAATTTCCTCAAGTTTTTCAACGTTCTTCTTCTTTATCTCGTTATAGCTCTTCTCAGAAACAGTCGCTTCTCTGTATTCGTCTTCCAAGGAATCTAGTAAAATTTCTATTTCTTCCTTTTTTTTAATTAACTCGCCCAAAGGCGTGTCTTTGGATGCCATCTAAACCACTTCTTTTTCGTTTTTACTTTTTTTAGAGGAGAGCCTTGTCATCGACGTCACTGAATATAATTACATATTCTACAATATTATTCTTTTTTCTTGACAAGCAGAACATTAAAAAAGGATTATCTCTTCTCTAAGTTACTCAATCTTGACTTTACAGACTCCAAATAAGTGTCGGCCATCCTGAACATTCCAGATTTCATCTTATCTTTGGAGAGATTTAATTCTAATTCAACATCGTAAGTTTCAACTTTCTTGGCCTTTAATTTTGCCAATCTATCCTCTATATCTTTAACTTCCTTCTTGAATTTACTATAAGAAGTAAGTTCTTTCTCTGTCAGTCTGAATGTATCATGTAACAAAGGTCTAAAAGCGATGAACCAAGGTTTACCGTCGTTGTATTCTGGATTCTGGACTAAAGCAGTTCCCGTAGTGAGCCTGACTACTCTATCAGAATAATTCGATCCGTACTTAGTTCTTACTCTGTTGATGTCACCCTCGTATTTCGTTCTCAACTGTACTTCTGTGGCGATGTTTCCTCTTATAGCTCCTCTAAAGTCCATTAATACTTGAGATATCATGAACAACCCTATACCCCACTTCCTGAATTCCCTGCAACCTCTCTCTAATGCGATGTATCCTCCTTTACCTCCGTATTTGGGTAATAGTCTGTGAACTTCGTCATATACTATCAACAATTTTATTTCCTTTGACTCAGGCCATAAAACTTTAAATACTGAATCAATAGTCTTCCTCACGAATTTATCGAGTTCCCCTGTAGGTAGTTTATTCAAGACAAATACTGTCATCTCTCCAGGTTTCATGTGTTTCGTTATGTCAATCTCAGTCTTCGGGTCAATAATATCTATTATGTTTGTCTTGAAGGCAGTTGCATCGCTCGGTTTCAAACCAAACTTTGGATATAGTTTGAGCATGTGTTTATCTTTACAAGGTCTTATGAATCCTGTCCATTGCGCTGTTGGATCGAATACTATAACTGGTACTCCTCTCTTCAGTAATTCTTCTGCAACTATCATCACAGAAACAGATTTACCAGAACCTGTTCCACCTGCTGAAAGAGAGTGCATCATCAATTTTTCTATATCTATGTATGCCTTAACATCAGTTTCTGCAATCTTACCAACGGGTATCGAATTTGGTCCCGTCTTTGGTAACTTCTTGAAATCGACTGGGAATATGTATCTTGCTTTGACTTTCTTTAATGTTTTATATCTCCTATACGCTAACATACCGAGGTAAGCAGCAGGAGCCACTCCAAAGATGATAGCGTAAGTTATCCAATTCGTGAATATTGCTCTCAAGACTTTAATTGGAGCAGGTTCTATAGATACATCAAATGCATCTGTTGCAGTAGCATATTTATGACCATACCAATAAGTCGCAACAACTTCTATCATGTACCTATCGATTGGGGTGTTTTCGGGTATTTCAACGGATTTAACATAAGTGAGCACATTCTCCACTGCCACTGTCTCCGATGTTAAAACTAAGATTCCTTCCTTATTCAAGTCTCTTATCGTATAGTTTATCGTTATATCTTCAACTATCGATGTCGAACCCATGTTGACTATAGTTACTTCAAACTTCAAT
>DAOVGP010000035.1 GCA_030672375.1 Candidatus Aenigmatarchaeota archaeon
AACCGAATAAAGGCGAGGATAGAATATTGATACCATCATCCAAAGTTCCTTCTTATGATATGAAACCTGGGATGTCAGCATATGAAATAGCAGAAGAAGCATCAAGACAAATATCAAAGAAGAAATATGATTTTGTTCTCATAAATTTCGCTAATTGTGATCTTGTTGGACATTCAGCTGTCAAGAAAGCTATAATAAAGGCTGTTGAGGTTGTGGATGAATGTACAGGTAAAGTTGTAAAGACTTGTTTGGAAAATGATTATATTGTAATAATAACAGCAGATCACGGGAGTGCAGAAGATAAACTGTATCCAGATGGGAAACCAAAACCTGCACATTCAACAAACCCTGTAAATTTTATAATAGTATCAAACGATGAGGAATTGAAAAAAATCAACCTTATGAAAGGTGGGTTGAAAGACGTTGCACCCACAATATTAGATTTAATGAATATCAAAAAACCAAAAGAGATGACAGGAAAGTCTTTACTTATCCGCTAAATTCTTTTCATTAAATAGAGAAAGAAATATTAAATTGGAAGAGAGAAAGATTAACGAGGCGTATGTGTCTAGCTGTTCCGGGAAAAGTTCTCAGTGTAAAGGGGAATCAAGCAACAGTAGATTTTGATAATATACAGAAAGATGTTTATTTAGGAATAATCAAACCAAAGGTTGGAGAATACATTCTCGTTGGTTCTGGGATAGCTATACAAAAAATTAGCAAGAAAGACGCGATGAATATATTAGAAGAATGGAAGAAACTAAAATGAAAACCATAGTTCTCTGTTTTGGTAATGAATTTGTAGATATCGATAGATTACCGATAATTTTGTATAAAGAATTGAAGGACAAAATCCCTAACGTAAAATTTGTCAATTGCGAGACACCAAACCAGATACTAGATTATTCAGACTATGATAAGATTTTCATCTTGGATGTAGTCAAAGGTATAAAAGATGTTTCTGTTATAGAAGATTTTGATCGATTGAAAGATAGAAAGCTTTTCACACTCCATGATTTTGATCTTGGACTTTTTTTAAAACTCATAAGTAAAGTCAAGAAAATTAAAAACCTAAAAATTATAGGAATACCAATCGGACATGACAAGAATGAAGCAAAAACTAAAGTCAAAAAAATACTCACACAAATTTGACTTCCAAGAAATGGGTTGGACAGGATATACAAGGATCGTAAGCTCTGATTAATTTCTCCAATTCCAATATCATTTTTTCCTTTGGTAGATGCATAACTCTTGGTAGGAATTGTTTTATATCATTCTCTATACTTTCCAGATTCTGAGAAGTTGGCGTAATTATGTTCGTATACTTTATTAAACCTCTCTTGTCGATACGATAGTGATGATATAGAGGTCCTCTAGGCGCTTCTGCTACCATTATCCCTTCACCCGCCTTTGGCTTAATCTTTATTCTTTCTTTTTTCAAACCGGACTTCAGAAGTTTTTTAGTTATTTCTATTCCTTTATCCACGAAGTGCACTAATTCTATTGTTTGTGCCAAATTATTCATGAAGGGGGATAGAGAAGGTAACCTTATACCGCTTTTAATCAACAACTCTTTTGCGTCGTCTGAGAGGTATTTGTAATTTATGTTTAATCTAGCGATTGCACCTACCATCATATTTTTTCCTTTAAATCTACTGTGCATTGCGGTTGAATAGTATTTCACGTGTTCTGATATGTATTTCAAATAATCTTTCGCTTCAAACTCAAGTCCATCCAGAGTTACTATTTTACCATCATACAATGGATATTCTTTATCCTTAACCAAAGCGCATTGTACAGAATTGTTTTCAAATTTCGGTGTCTTAAATGTCATGAACATTTCTACTGTTTTCTTTGCATCCTCTTTCATTTCCTTGAATTTTTTTAGGATAGTTTCAAGTTTTTCTTTGTTTGGAACTTCAGTGAATCCTCCTATAACAGCAGAAACAGGATGGACTGGTCTACCACCTATTAATCTGATTATATCGGTTGAAATCTTCTCTAATCTCAATGCTCTGTGTACGTCATCGTGTCTTTTTGAAGACATTTCTAATATACTCTCGAAACCCAAATAATCTGGTAATGCCATGAAGTAGAGATGAACGACATGACTGTGCAGATGACCGGATATGAGTAAGAGTTTACGTAAATCTATTGTTTGTTCAGAAGGTTGTATGTCAAATGCATCCTCTATAGCTTTTAACGATCCGATTGTATGGACGACAGAACAAATACCACAGATTTTTTGTGATATACTGGCAGCCTCATGATATTTCCTGTTGGTGAGGAAAGCCTCAAAATATCTTGAAGATTCTTGCACTTCTAAATTTACTTCATCGACTTCTTTTCCTTCAAATTTAACAGTGAGTTTTACTCGTGCCTCCAATTTCGTAAGATTTTCTATCTCGAATGTGTGATGACTCATATTTTCACTCTTTTAAATTTTTTATCCATTAATGCATACTTCTTAAACATTCTCTTGATATCTCCTCTACTAACACCACTTTTCTTGAGAAGGTTTATCATTTCTTTGATATTTCCATCTGGTAAAGGTCCCCTACAACCATCGCATGGTGCTCTTACACTAGGACAAGGGGCATTACAACCAGCATATGTTATAGGACCTAAACAAGGTATACCATCTTCAAACAAACATCTATTTTCTCTCAACTTACATTCAACGCATACACAATAATCTTTTTCTCTTGGTATCTTACCATTTACCAAATCCTTAACCACATTGAACAATTCTTCTTTGTTTATGGGACATCCACGAAGGTAATAATCAACCTTAACGTGTTGATCTATCGGTGTGACTTTGGTTGATTTGTGATCTATAGGTTCTGGATAGACCATTTTTTCAGGGTGTTTGAAAACATTTGCCATAGATGGAATGCCGCCATAACAAGCACAAGTTCCTAACGCTATGAGGAACTTCGATTGTTCTCTTATTTCTTTAAGTTTTTCTAACTCCTTTTCTGAAGAAATAGCACCATCCATGAAAGTTATATCAAAAGGCCCTTTTTCATTGTATTCCTTGATCATTTTAAAATGTACTATATCTGTTCCCTTCAATAGGTCTAGGATTTTTTCTCCCAGTATCAAGAACTCAAAAAAACATCCCTTACAAGATGTATGACCGAAGAATGCAATTTTTAGTTTTTTCATTCATTCACCATATTTTTTCTGTTAATCCTTTTAGTTCTTCGTAACAAAAAACTGGACCATCTATACACACATACTTATTCCCGATATTACAGTGTCCACATTTACCCATTCCACACTGCATCAATCTTTCCATCGAAAGGAATATCTGATAATCTTTGAATCCTAGTTTTTTGAGGTTCTGTGTAACAAATTTCATCATCATCGGTGAGCCACACATTACTCCAACGGTATTTCCGATGGGTATCTTAGTTTTATCGAACAAATTTGTTACAACACCAACATTACCCTTCCATTTTTTATCTGCTTTGTCAACTGTTACTAAAACTTTGAATCCTTTTTCTTTTTTCCATTTCTTCAAACTTTTCTTGAAAACTATATCAGTTGGGTCTTTGGCTCCATACAATAACCATAAATCTCTAAAATCATTCCTTCTGTCAAGTATGTATTCGATCAGAGATTTTATTGGTGGAAATCCTATCCCACCAGCAATCATAACGATATTCTTGTGCATGAATTTTTTTATCGGATAACCATTACCGTATGGTCCTCTTATCCCGATTATATCTCCTTCTTCGAGTTCAAACAAAGCATTTGTAACATTACCGAGATGTCTTACACTAAACTCAAAAAATTCTATATCGAACGGAGAAGAAGAAAATGAAATTGGTGCTTCGCCGATACCAAAAACAGAAACTTGGATGAATTGGCCTGGTATGAAAACAAAAGAATTCTGAATTTTTCTTTTTAGAAATTTCCATGTAAAAGTTTTGATTGTATCTGTTTCTTGTGTTACTTTTTTGATTTTTGCTAATTGAGGCAAATAAGGATTGGAAATTTTAGGTCTCAAC
>DAOVGP010000016.1 GCA_030672375.1 Candidatus Aenigmatarchaeota archaeon
TTGAATGGGCCATAGCAACTAGGTTCCAAGCAAATAGAGATGCTGTAATAATACCAGACCAACGGGGTTCATCTCTTGATCCATCCGGGGATTTATCCGAAGGAAAGAAAGCAAGGACATGTAAGATGGGTATAGATGCGACAATCCCTGAAACAGGAACAGGCAAAGGATTTGAAAGACAAAAATATAGAAAAGT
The DNA here is from genome assembly GCA_030672375.1 of Candidatus Aenigmatarchaeota archaeon. Lineage (GTDB taxonomy): Archaea > Aenigmatarchaeota > Aenigmatarchaeia > CG10238-14 > CG10238-14 > DAOVGP01. The sequence continues at coordinate 197 of DAOVGP010000016.1, forward strand.
TGATTTGAATAATTATATGTGATGACATGTATCTGACAAAAGAAGAAGAGAGAATGTTGGACGGAGAATATGGGCATGCTGTAAAAAAATCCATGGAGATATTATCAGCATTGGGAGATATCTACGGTGCTGAAAAACTGATAAAGGTTGGATCTGTTCAAATTGCCGGCGTTTCCTACCACAACTTGGGGGATGCTGGATTAGAATACTTGAATGGACTAGCAAAAGATGGTAGAGTCAGAGTTATCACGACATTAAATCCTGCCGGAATGGATTTAGAAAATTGGAGAAACCTTGGGATATCTGAAGAATTCGCAAAAAAACAAAACCTCGTGATAGAAGCCTTCAGAAAAATGGGCATAATAGTTTCTTGTACTTGTACACCTTACCTCATAGGTAACTTACCGAGATACAGAGAACACATTGCATGGGCCGAATCTTCTGCAGTTACGTTTGCTAATTCTGTGATTGGGGCGATGACTAACAGAGAGGGTGGACCTTCAGCTTTGGCTGCTGCTTTTATTGGTAAAACTCCGCTGTACGGTTTGCATCTTGAGAAAAACAGAATTCCAGACGTTCATGTTGAAGTTAATACAGAGTTAAAGAAATTCTCTGATTGGGGAGCCCTTGGGTACTGTATTGGAAAGAATGCAAACAACAGAATATCTTACATAACTGGCATAAAAGAAGCAAGCATGGAAGAATTAAAATCATTCTGTGCGTCTGTAGTGACATATGGCTCAAAACCATTGTTCTATATTAAAGGGATAACTCCAGGTTTTGAAAAGTATGAAACACCAAAAGAAAAAATTACTGTTACTGAAGAAGACATAAAAAAAGCTTACGATGAAATTAACGATGACACAGATACGATAGAATTTGTATTCATTGGTTGTCCACATTCTTCCATTAAAGAGATATCACAGATAGCAGAAAAATTGAAGGGTAAGAAAATTTCTTCAAAAGTTGAATTTTGGGTTGCGACTCCTAGACCTATAAAACAGTTGTCTGATGATAGAGGTTATACAAAGATCATAGAGGATGCTGGTGGAAAGTTTGCTTGTGATACTTGTGTGGCTGTTGCTCCTTTAAAAGGTCGATTCAAATCTCTTGCGACAACATCAGCAAAGGCCTGTTATTATTCTAGGGGACATAACTTAATGAAAACTAAACTTGGCTCTTTAGAACAATGTATTGATGCTGGGGTGACAGGAAAATGGGAATGAAAGGAAGGATAATATTTAAGGGTGAAGTTAAAGGAGAAGCCTTAGTTACTTCACAGCCAATATCTTTTTATGGTGGAGTTGACCCTGAATCAGGAGTATTAGTAGAGAAGGGACATGAGTTAGAAGGTAAGAATCTTAAAGGCAAGATTTTAGTATTTCCGAACGGTAAAGGCTCTACAGTTGGATCTTATGGTATTTACAGAATGAAAAAAAATAACGTAGCTCCAGTAGGCATGATAAACAAAGAGTGTGAAACTATTGTCGCTGTCGGAGCAATAATCTCAGAAATTCCTTGCGTTGATAAGATTGACATTTTACAGATAAAGACTGGGGATACCATCGAGATAAAAAACAATTTAGTGAATATTAAGAAATAATCGGTTGATTTTATTGGGTGAATTAATATTAGTCAAATTAGGCGGGTCAATAATAACCAATAAGAATGTACCCTTTTCTGAAGATTTGTCCGCGATAGAAAGACTCGTCAAAGAAATCCATGAGGCCAGACAAGAAAAAAATTTTAAATTGATAGTTGGACATGGTGGTGGTTCTTACCCTCATACACCCGCCAAAGAATTTCACACCAACGAAGGTATCATAGATCAAGGGAGTTATGAGGGAATAGCTAAAGTTCAAGATGCAGCTTCTAGATTAAACAGAATAATCGTCAGAGAGTTGATAAAAACTGGGGAGAATGCTGTTTCAATCCATCTTTCTAGTTGTGGTATAGCAGAAGATGGGGAAATAAAGGAAATGTTCGTAGAGCCGATAAAAAAATTGTTAGATTTCAACATGGTACCTGTACCGTATGGTGATGTTTGTTTGGATTTGAATAAAGGCTGTACAATTCTTTCGACAGAACAAATATTGAATTATCTTGGGAAATCTTTGAATAATTTGGGAAAAGAGTACAGAGTCTCTAGGATAATAATATGTACTGATGTGGGTGGTGTTTTTACTGGAGATCCTAAAATCAATAAAAACGTTGAATTCATCCCTAAGATAACACCAAAAAATTTTGAGAAAATCAAACAACATCTGATAGGTTCATTGGGTATAGATGTAACAGGTGGTATGGCCCATAAAGTTAGACATATGCTAGAACTAGCTAAATTGGGTATTGAATCAGAAGTTATAGATGCAAAAAAACCTGGATTGCTAAAAAAAACCTTGCTTGGAGAAAAAGGAATAGGAACTGTGATAACAAAAGATTAAAATTTACGATCAATCAAAAATTGTGCAATCGCTTCTAATTTATTCCTACCTTTTGTTTGAGGAATCTCTTTTCTCATATCCTTTATTGCTTTTTTTACTGTATCACTGGCGTATTCTTTTGCATATTCTATCGATCCATATTTTTTCATTATATCGATTATTTTTTCTTTTTCTTTTGTCGTTATGTTTTTCTTCCCAACCAATCGACGCATTATCCCTTTATCTGTTTTATCAGCATGCTTGAATGCATGAACGATTAACAGAGTGCGTTTACCCTCTTCTATATCGCCAGCAAAATCTTTACCATATCCTCCACCGACTGTTCTAGGTGCAACCCTTTGTTCTGTTTTTGACATTGTTATATTGAGAATATCATCTTGTATCTGGAAAGCCACCCCAATAGCAAAACCAAATTTCTTAAGTGCTTCAATTTGTTTTTTTGTTCCATCAGCTATGATCCCTCCAATCATACAGGGAGTTCCGCCAGAATAATAACCTGTCTTACTCAGAGCCATTGTTTCATACCACTCCATAGATGTTTTTGATAGACCTTTCTTACGTTGTTCTATTTCCATCGCTTGCCCTTCTCCAGTTATTCCGAACATTTCAGTCATTAATTCCAATATTTTCATAGTTTTCTCATAACCCCAGATTGTTTGTCCAGAAAGTAAAGTTTCATAAACTTTAAAAAATAGGTAATCACCCATGTTTATCGCATGAGGTACACCATAAGTTATATGAAGGCTTGGTTTACCCCTTCTTATCTTGGAAGAATCTTCAATATCATCGTGTATTAAAAAGTAAGTATGAGCAATCTCTAAGGCAGCACCAGCAGGAATAGTATCTTCAATTCTTCCGTTCAATGCTTCACAAGATATGGCAATCAGTGCTGGTCTGAATCTTTTTCCACCATAATCAAAATACTTCCAACACCCATCGAATAAAATTTGTGGGATACCTTTCCTTGGTAGATGCTTTCCTATTTCCTTTTCTATCAGTGGTTTTATTTTTGATAGGATTTTGATTACATCCTCCATTGTATCACATGTTAAATTTGATAGTTCAATATTTTAAAGTAAGTCCATATCCATGAATTCCATCAGTTTTGTAAACTTACCTTTTTCGATTGAGTTGAACAAAAAATTTAATTGAACATCAGAAAAGGAGTGGACCAACTTGTTCATGATTAAACCTTTTCTTATAGGTAAGCTTAACTTTTTTTTCCAAACAACATCGTAGTTTTCTTCTAAGAATTTGCTATCGTATCTTTCTTTTTCCAAACATTTCATACAGGCTTCCGCAGCGAATTTTGCTCCGATTAAACCATAGATTAATCCCCCACCAGAAAAGGGTTTGACTTGGGAAGATGCATCACCGACAAGAAGGACATGATCGTTGACTGATTTTTTTATTAAACCGTATCTTATCACTCCAGAGACATTATCTCTACATTTCACTTTAGTGCCAACTCTCATTCTAAGAAATCTCTTGAAATATTCCATGGAATTTCTTGAAGTAGCTAAACCAATCCTTGCCCAGTTTTCGTTTTCAGGAATAACCCACCCAAAAAAATCAGGAGATATTTTTTTATCAAACCATAATTCGGTAGTATCAACATCGAAATTAGATTTTACAGTAGTTTGTAAACCAACTAATATATTATTTGGAAGTTTTAATGTAGCGGCTCGAGCAACAGTTGAATTTGGTCCATCTGCACCGATGAGGAGTTTTGTTTGAAAATCATCTTTGACAGTCTTTACTTCCAAAAAAGCTTCTTTCTTACAATAGTTTTCAAACTTGGTAGAAGTTTTTATTTTCACTCCAGAACTCTTCACTCTTTCTGAAAGTTCTTTATCAAATTTTTTTCTGTCAATAACGTAAACATCATTCTTTGATTTTAATTCTAGATAATTCTTCTTAGACGCATAGAATCGAGCCCTATTTACAGTGTTAACAATCACATCTTTAGAAACTTCACTTAATTCGAATATTCTGTGGCTAACAAGACCAGCGCATTGAACGGGTTTACCTATTTCAGGATGTTCTTCCAAAACTAGAACTTTAATACCCTTTTTACCCAATAATTCTGCAGTTTTACATCCTACAGGACCTGCACCAACAACGATGACATCAAACATCATATTGAGATACTATATCAAAAACTATTTAATTATCTTCCAAAATTTCTTTTTACCTTGTTGAACCACTTAATTGCTTTCATCAATTCTTTTTTAGTGAAATCTGGCCAAAGTGTTTCAGTAACATAAATCTCTGCATAAGTAGTTTGCCAAGGTAGAAGGTTTGACAACCTGCTGAAACCACCAGTTCTAATAATCAAATCTACATCTCCAGATACCAATAGATTTTCTTCTATAGTTTTTTTCGTAATTCGTATCCTACCTGATTTTACTGCAGTTTCAACCATTTTTTTGATGACATTCGTTAATTCAAAACGACCACCGTAAGCAACAAGAAGATTTAAGGCTCTTTTAGAATATTTTTCAGTCTTTTTCATGATTCTCTTCATTACATTCACAAGGTCTGGAGGTAATTTCTTAAAGTCACCGCAGAACCTAACTCTTATCTCATATTTATCGAGAAGACCTGCTTTCTCTGTTTCAAATTTATCAAGCTGTATTTTCAACAACCTTAGAATTTCAATTACTTCTCTCTTAGGTCTGTTTAGGTTTTCAGACGACAGAATATATGCAGAAATCTGGGGAATGTTTAATTCTAAACACCAATCAAGGAATTTCTCGAAATTTTCACTTCCACGTCTATGCCCTTCCCAATACCTTAAATTGTGTTTCTGTGCCCACCTTCTATTACCGTCTAATATCACAGCAACATGGTTTGGGACTATTAAACTATTCATTCATATCACTTATCTTATTTAAGAACCGTAAAGATTAAAAATATTTACGTATTGTTGTTATAAAGATTTGTTAAGGGGTCGTAGTATAATCTGGTAGAACAGTGGGCTCCAGAGTAAATCTCATGGAGAATTGATTCCAAGATGATAGAAGAAACCCACCAGTCAGGGTTCAAATCCCTGCGACCCCAATCATCTCAGGGGGACAAAGACAAAGGATCCCAAATCTTTCTTCTCAAATTTTTTATCAGACAATTTGTCTAGAACAATCATTCTCTGACCGAAAAAATCATTCACAGGAGCAACAATTCTACCTCCAATCTTTACCTGTTTAATAACTGGTTTAGGAATCTCTTTACAAGCAGCCGTTATCATGCATTTATCATAAGGACTCTCTTTTTTGTAACCTTTCTTCCCATCCCAATTGATTATCTTGATATTGTTCAACTTAACTTTCTTTATGTTATTTTTAGAAAATTCAACGAGGTCGGGTTCCAATTCCACCGTTATGACCTTTCCCTTCGGACCAACACAATGAGCGAGTAGAGCAGCTTGATAACCAGAGCCAGAACCGATCTCAAGAATTTTTTCTCCGGGTCTTGGATCAAGTGCTTCTGTCATAATTGCAACGGTGTAAGGTTGAGAAATGGTTTGACCATGGATGGTTGGTAGTGGTATATCATTATATGCGTGTCTTAAGTGATCCTTAAGGATGAACTTATGTCTTGGTATCTTTCTAAACGCTTCAATTATCGTTGGAGTTTTCAAAGCACCCAATAGAATAAGGTTATTGATTAAACGATTTTTCTGTTCCCGGAACTTCATCTTACCATCAATAGAAATATTCTCCTGAATAATTAAATGTCAAAAAATAAAGAAAAAAAGAAAGATTTACTTTACCAAGATTACGTCTATCGTGGAAACGTTTATCTTGTTTCCGTCTTCGACTACCATTTCTTCAGTTCCAGTTTCTATGCCTTTTATCTTAACATCTCCTAGGAAACGATTTCTTACAATCTCTGATACATCAACTGCTCTAGAGATTGATCTCCCTCTCGCCTTAATATGGACTTCTTTCAGACCGCCGCTGAATTGGGTTATTACAGCCAACACATAAGACATTGTCGGCTTTCTCCCGACGAAGACCACGTTATCGGCAATTTTACTTTTCTTTTCAGCATCTTTACTTTCCTTAGGTTTTTCTGCTTCCTTTGCCATTAATTCACCCCTTGTGTTTTTGAATATAAATCTTGAATTTTTTCCCTAACTTGGATATTGTTTCAAGAGATTTACTGTTATTAGTTTTTCACACATCATTCTTATATATTTATCTCTTCAACCCCAAACCCCATTGAAGTTCTAGTCCATTTTTCATATAACTTCCTAAAAGCATGCTTTATTTCTTGTTCCGCCTTACCCTTCTTTATGAAAAAGAGGTAAACTATAACAACTATTACTATTATTATTAAAAATCCAATGATCCAACCGTAACCAAATCTAGATGGCTTACTTGGAACAGTAGTTGGGGTACCACCATTTATAGGACAACAACATTTTTCATCTGTGTAACATTCATGTTCATATTCAGAACAATCTTCATAATCCTCAAGACATTCGTTGTCTTTAAATTCACAATAACCATCAACACCACAAGTGCCAGTGTATATTGTGGTCGTCGGGGAGATTGTAGTTGTCGGGGTCGTTGTAGTTACGACTACACCAGTTAGGATTATCATTTTTTCAGAGGATTGATCTTCATTACAATCTGCTCGAACTTTAACGTTATCTTTTAATGTGTCACATATACTCCAATCTATAGACGAGGATGTGTCAGAAATCCGAGGAGAACACAATGGGCTGTTCATATCTTCCTCATAAACCAATAAGTTACCGTCAGTACACGAGCCCGATATTTTACAAATACATGGTCTCCCTCTTTCACATAACCAATCTATACTATCGGATTTACAAGTTGTGATATTGACAGAAAGGGCTACCATAGGATTCATTAAAAAGATGGATACAAAAACGAAAATTGCGATTAACTTTTTATCACCGATTAACATGTGAAGGCCTCATCTTTTATACGGTATAACCTTTTATTTGGGTTTGATTCTGGATAAGCTAATGTTAAAACCTTTAATTTCGTGCCAGATGGACAGGATACAAGCTCTGTTAATGCCGCTGATTTACTACCTGACGATCCAGGGTTTACGTTTAGAGTACCAGAATAATAGATAGTTCCTTGCGGTTCTCTTATCAACTGTATGAAAACTTTGGTTACTTCATTCATTGTATTCTTATTAACATTCAAGCCACATCCAGCTTTGTTACAAGTTAAACTCTTCATTTCTAATTCTTCTGGGAGAGTGGTTGTTGTGACTGGGTGGGTTATATTTACTATTATTTCCTGAATGGTTTCATAGGGATCATGGCAAACCATCCTTGCCCTCACGATACCCTCTTCCTGAGGTTGAAAAACATAGCTAAACGAGACATCAGTCAAATCATCGATTACATCACTCTCCAGCGGTTCATTTTCATAATTATCCAACAAGAATAAACCGTCTTTACATTCGTCAACTTCACATTCACAATCATCATTCACACGGCAAGAATCAGGACATATCAGTATTGGACCTTTTACTATTTTAGTTATAGTATTTTTTGTGATGTAAGGATCAAGACAGATCACTGATGTAAAAACCTCTCCTACTTCT
>DAOVGP010000043.1 GCA_030672375.1 Candidatus Aenigmatarchaeota archaeon
ACATGAGCTAAGTTGATTTGTCTGATCCCACTGGTAGATGTATATTCTCTGACAGTCTTTCCTAGTTGCCACACAGTAATTCGCCAAAGGTCCAGTAGCCTCAGGGTCGACAATTCCCCAATCCAACTCTGGAGTATCTACTTGGTGTGTTATTGCATCACTACCTACATCATATGCTGCTGCAGTTCCGTTCAACGCCCATTCCTTGATCTTCAGAATCGTGCCAGTGCCATTACAATACTCTCCATCACCACTTTCAACAGTCCCGTTAGACAACTCCCAGAAGTACTGTTTACTGTTGTTACCAAAGTAACCCCATGCCTTTGCCCAAGTGCTAGGCGTGTAATCACTTGGTTTGCCAGTCAAGTTCCATTCCTGTCTTCCAACAAACCTCCAGTTGTTACCACCTGCAAGGTCAGTCTCGTTCCTCAAGACTACGAAACCACCCGCATAATAATTGGCTGGATTACCAGAACCTAGAGGATTGGATGTTTCTGTCGAGTGAACGTTCATTGATACGTACATCGTAGTGAAGTTAATAGATCCCTTGTTCTCTATCGTGAATGCTAGTGAACTCGGAAAAGTATCAACACCTGGTGTAACCAGGTTGAACGTTGCTGTACTAGGTGATATCTCTATTACTGCTGATTCCGATACGTTGACATTTATCGTTACTGTATCTGTTTGTGCCATTGCTATAGCTGGTAGTAGAAAAATACTTAATGAGGCTATTATCAAAAATATTTTTGCCTTCATTTTTCTTGCCTTATTAGTCTTTTGTAAAACTTATTATTTAAACCTTACGTTTAACTAAACTTATTAACTAAACTTATATATATTTATGTTTAACATTAATTATAATAAAGGGATTTGCTTGAAACGAAAAAAAGACCCTAAAAAGATTATCCTAAACGTTCTACGTAACCATCCAGAAGGCTTAACTCTACAGAAGGTAGCCGTTCTATCAAAGATGAGTCGATTAACAGCTACAAAGTATATTCATGAATTGATGGGGGCAGAAATAATATATCAGAGAAAAGTTGGTATCGCTAAACTTTGTTATCTCAAAGAAAGGTTCTTGAGGACAGTGAGACAGGAAGAAGTCCTCGAAAAATTAAAGAAGAAATTAAAATAATCATACATAAGTAATGAATTTGAGTTTGTCCATCTCTTTCAAGATATCCATCAATGTTATTTTTACATCCTTTACATCAAGGTTAGTTTTCTTTGCTATATCTTGGGCAATTTGATTTACTGTTTTTGTCCCATTGCACATCTTCATTATTGCATATGCGACCTTGTCGACCTCCCACATGGTACTACCATTAAAAGTTGCATATAGTGTACCTATATGATCTATAACTTTCAAGCCCTTAGCCTTCAGAGGCCTTTTTTTATCCATTTTATCACTAAAAGATAGTGTGAAACGTCAATACTTATATTTTACGAAAGAAATAAATGTTTATCTCATTCTTTTAACAGAAGGATTTTCGGGGAAAATCATGTAAAAATTTAATTTTATTAAACTATAACTATAATGATGTCTAAACAATTCATTATTATACTATTTTTCTCTTTACTCATCCTTATTCCATGTGTTATCGCTCAATTGACAATCGGTGTATCTCCTCCTGTTGTGTATCTTGGTGATATGGAGCCCGATTCTTCAAAAATAGTTAGGTTTAATTTAATAACCACTTCGGGTGAGGTTATTCTGACTTATTTAACTCCGATGAACGGGGATTTAGGTTGGTTCAAAGCAAGTAAGTATAATGATTATTTATCAAACTTTTCTGAACAAGAAAGTGCCTCATGGATTAGATTTACCAAAAACCCAGTAGAAGTTGAGGAGACTTTAGGAGGAACTATAAAAGGCGCTAGTGAGGTCAGATTCATAGTCAAGTTACCTGAAGATGTGGAACCGGGCTATCACATGGGAATGATTGGACTTGATCCTGTAGGAGCTTCTAAGGACGCAATGTTCAGCATAAAGACAACTGTACCACTCATTTTTATTTTCAGAATCCCAGGAAATGCATTCAGAAGTGCAAAAATAATAGACGTAGTTCCTGGTGGTTATTCCGAAGGTAACTTAAAATTGAAGATGTTTATTGAAAACACGGGAACAGTAACTTTACAAAGTTTTAAGGGGAAAATTGATATCTTCGATAAAGATGGCGAAAAAATTACTTCATTATCAGAGGGTGAAAACAGCATAGAGCCTGGCGAAGTAAGGGTCATCAACCTATTATGGTCTGTGAGAGATATTGAAGAAGGAGAATATGATGTATTGGCAACCTTTGATTATTCAACTGATTCGACATCTAAAAATACAACGATTGAGGTCAGTAAAATTTCTATTATCCCCTCTCCTAGAGTAATTGAAGGAGTTTATGTTTTTCCGTGGTGGATTTTAATAATAATAGTAGTAATATTTATCATATCATACTTTATCTATAAGAGTTGATTTTATGAAAAAAATTTTGGTCCTAGCAATCGTTGTACTTGCGATCTTGGGCGTTTTATTAATATTTCCAAAAAAACCAAAAACAACAGCGAGTTTTATCACCAACATGACATTTGAAAGATCTGAAGACATATTTTTTATTCATGAGATCGTTAAGTATCCAAGTAATGTAACTATCATAAGCCCAGAAAATCCTTCTAAAATGGCTGTAGGAATAGTAGGTGACCCTTGGAACTTAAACTTTGGTGTTCTTCCTATCGGAGTTAACGCAAAGAGATTCGTAAATGTAGCAAATTATAATGAACCAATATCTAAAATTGAATTAGTTTGTCATGGGAATATCTGTTCGAAGATAACGTTCGATAAGAATGATCTTATACTAAATAAGGGCAATGAAGGCCAGATCACTGTTTATTTGAACACATCTTTATCTTCTCCTGGGAATTATCATGGTGAAATACATATTTTGTCTGAAACACCTAAAAATTCTTTCATATCTGTTTTATTAGGTTGGTCTTAATGAGAACATTAATTTTCCTTTTAGTTATAGTCGTTATTCTGTTCTCTATTGTTAAAGCACAGAAAGTAAAAGTAAATGTTGAAGATATTTTAGAGGCAGAAATATTGAGTTTTAAATACATTTCTGAGTTGGAATCTAATCAACCGTTTAAAGTCGGTTTTGAGCTCATGAATTCTGGAAGTCTTGAATATAGTGTTAGGGCTAGATTAGATATCATAAATGATACTGATTTATTTTATACTGGTTGGACTAATGAAGCCCCGCTTTGGCCTGGAGAGAGTTATTATTTTGAATTATACTGGCATCCGATCAATACAACTGGAAATTTTACGGGTAAAATCGAGATTTATCATGCGAATGAAATCAGAGAGATTGAAACCGTTGAATTTGAAATTAAAGACATAAACACCGCAGAAAAAGACATTAGAATAACAAGCTTCAAGACTTATGAAGACAAAGTAGAAGTTAATATAAGAAGTAATCTAGAACTGAAAGATGTCATAATCGTACCTTCGGGATATCCTTACGGTTGGGTATTCGAGCAATCAAAAATAGATAGTATCGATAAAAATGAAGAGAAGAAAATAGAACTGAAATATGAGCCAACAATTTGGAAACCCATCGAAGTTGTGATACATATTTTTACAGAGGATGGAAAACAATATACGAGCAAAACATTTTTGATGGAAAGAGAAGACCAATCTTTTGATATAATGTCTTATTTTATGAAAATTCTTAAGATATTCTCATTTTTCTAATTGTGTTAAAAGATATTTCCATAACATTATTTTAATGTGTATATTATTTGATGGTGATATAGAGTACATTCCTTTTAACAATAATGTTTAAATATAACTTTTAACTAAATTTATAATAAATAACGGATATCTTTTAAAGGGATGTGTCTTTAAGTGAAAACAGTCACAGAAAATGCTTTTGAAAAACGGATTCTTGACTTACTGAGCAAGAAACTAATGTCTGTTTCTGAAGTTGCCAGAAAAATTGGCATGAGGAGAGACATTACTGCAGGATATCTTGAAGCCCTAAAAAACCAAGGTAAACTAGACTTTTCCAAGGTCGGTCGATCTTATGTCTATAAAACTACTGAGAGGTGGAAGAATGACTAGGGTAATAGGGGTCGTTTCAGGAAAGGGAGGAGTCGGAAAAACAACCACTGTTATCAACCTCTCTGCCGCATTGATGGAATTCGGAAAGAATGTGATAGCAGTAGACGCCGATGTAAAGATGTCTGGTCTTGGATTGCAGCTTGGCATGTACTACTTTCCTGTAACCCTGAATGATGTCCTGATGGATAGGGGAAACATACACGAAGCATTATACATTCATTCTTCTGGTTTGAGGATAATACCTGCCTCACTCGCTGTTGAGAACGTTAAAGTTTCAAGATTGAACAGAGTTTTAAAAGATCCATTCTTGAAGGATAGCATAGTTTTTGTAGACTCACCCCCTGGTCTGGAAAAGAATGCCATCTCCATCTTAAAGGCTTGTCCAGAGACCTTGATAGTCACGACACCAGAGATTCCAGCGATAACAGATGCGATGAAGATTATTTCTAAGAGCAAAAAAACGAAGACTAAACCGATAGGTATAATCGTTAACATGAACAGGAATAGAGATTCTAACCAGATTAATGTAGATGAGATAGAATCGACTTGTGGGTTGCCCGTCATCGGTGTCATCCCAGAAGATAGGACTATTAAAAAAGGTATCTTTATAGGAATTCCTTCTGTTTTGTTGAATCCTTATTCACCATCATCCATAGCTTTCAAAGAAATAGCCGCTCGTCTCATAGGAGAGAATTACATCCCACCAAAATTCGCCTTTATCAAAAGATTTCTTGGAGGATTTAGAAAATGAAAAAATTACTCTTTACTAGTTTAATTTTCTTTTTGATATTGCTCATTCCAGTCAAAGCCGGAGACTGGGAGATAAAAGTAGATCCTACTGAAGTGTGGATTGGCGATGATGTCAGAATATCGTGTTGGTACACTGATAAAACAACACACACAGCACCTTGGGTTTTTATTGAGAAAACACCGAGTTCGTGGAATAAATCTATGAGCAGATTCAACGATACCTATTATTGGGTTGATTACACACCCCCTCAAACACCCCCTTTATTAGGTATGTACAAAGTGTATTGTTCTGACGGAGCCATTAATTCTCCTCAAGTATCGTTCGAAGTTAGCAGTCTGAGCGTCACTATCACTGATTACCCAAACAACGTTTATTTAGGTAAAGAAATAATACTGAATGCTAAGGTTATTGAAAAGAGTGATTATGAACAACCTGTGACTAGTAATGTTAACTTCGAGATTTACCTTAACACTATAAACATCCCAATCGATGCAGACAAAACTTATTACACAGGAGAAAAATGGATTATAATTACGGAGGATTTGTCTTGGAGCATCACTCCTGGTTTATACAATCTTGATCTTCGAGTGACTCAAAAAGTCAACACAGTTTCTGATAAAAAGAATGTGGAAGTTAAGGCTCCAGTTGAGTTTAGTTTAATAAGTGTGGATAAAACCGAAATTCAACCGAACGATAACATAACAATAAAATTAATGGCAGCAGAGGAAGGAAATCCAATAATCCTAGAAAATGCTCAATTAAAATTTACGATTGATAATAAACCTTGTGAAATAGTTGAGACTCCTTCTCAGTTCGGAAATTATATATATGCTACAATCTCCACGCCGAGTTTATCTGCGGGCAGTTATAAATTGAAAATCGAAATTACTTACAATACTTACAAAGACTATAAATGGACTCCTGATCCGATACCTATTGATTATGTTGTGCCGTTTAGTGTTAGTATGAAAGATAGTAGTGATGAACCTGTTAATGCAAAATTTATATTCTTCATCGATGGAGTAAAAAAGAAGGAATTTGAAACTGGTTCAGACGGTTCATATTCTGGTTATTTGGTTCCTGATACATATGACCTAGAAATGAATTTCCCAAATTCTAAACTTATTTTGTATGAAGTAGATATAGACGAGTTTGACAATCCGATAAGGTTTGACAATCCTTCTACAGAAGTTGAAATTCCAGGAATAGGGGTTGGCGGAATTTTTGTCTTTGAGATAGCCTTAACTTATTCCGATGTATACTTAGAGATGAAGTACGATGATAGTAAAATTCTGGACGAGACTCAAATAAGTGTTTACAAATGTGAAAACTGGAATTTTGGAAGGAGAGTGTGTAACTCGGATTGGTATACAATAAATACAGATATTGATACGATAAGAAACTCAGTGGAATTGAATACCACTGAACTTTCAGCTTTTGTTATTGGATACAAAAAGAATCTGTATTTGGATTTTGATACAGACAGTGATGAATACTTCCTACGTGATATAATAAAAATCACAGGAATAATAGAGGATGAAGATAAAAAACCTGTGCCTGACGTTAAGATTACTGCTAAAATTCCAAATACTGATGTATCAGCCTCGACTAAATCCGATAATGGTGGAGTGTTTTATTTGGAGTTTCAAGGACCTGATAAAGAGGGAGATCATAATATAATCGTTAAAGCTGAAAAATCACCATTCACAAGCGTCGAATCTTCAAAAAATATAAAAGTCTCTAAGAGTTGTAAAATTACGATTATTCTATCCGAGAGTATAAAGATAAAAAGAGGCGAGGAAGATTCCATACCTGTTGATATCGTGAATACTGGGCAGATAGATCTTTCGAGTCTGAAATTATACTTGACTGGTATTCCCGAAGAATATTATACTCTTTCTGAATCTGAAATTTCATTATTAAAGGCAGGTAATGATGAGAGAATATTCATCAATTTCAATATACCAGATGATGCAAGTGGAACAACCTATACTGGTAATTTTAAGGTAACATACAACGGTAATTCAACTGAACAAAAATTTATATTGACGTTATTGGTTGGGGAGGAGAAAGAAGAGAATGTCACAAGTTCTGAAGGGCTTAAATTCCCGAGCATAATTATACCTACTGGTGAAGTGATTTTGGGTGGTATCACAGGAGATGTTCTCCTGATAATTATAGTTGGTATTGTATCATTCTCGATAGCTGTGTTTTTAAAAACGAGGAAGTTTACCATAGGATTGCCAAGGAAAACTGAGATAAACATTGAGGATAGACATGAAAGAGAAGATATTAAAAACCTACTCTTAGACATAAGGAGAGAAATAGAAAGACCTTCGATTAAGAAGACACCTTCTATTAAAATCAAAAAAAAGAGAAAATACAAGAAGAAGAAAAAAATAAAACAAAAAAGAAAGAAGAAAAAACATGTTCCGATAGGATCTTAGATTCTTAATTTGTAGAATTTCTCTCTTTTCTCTAGAACTGATTTCGCCATACCTAAATTTTCCATTTTTTTGAAGTATTCATTGCACCTAGTTCTTGATAGGCCGAGGAGTTGACTCAATTCTGAGGAAGAAAGTTTTTCATGTCTTTTCAAAAGAGCTCTTATCCTTTCTATTCTCTTTGATTCGACGAGTGTTAAAGTTTCTTCTACTGGGATTAGTGGTTTTCTATAGAAAAATTCTTTTATTTCTGAGACGATTCTCTGAACGACATCGTCACCATCTTGAATTTCCTGTTTAAACTTGGACTCACTCAAAACTTTGTGTGGAATTCTTTCCTCAAACTTTTTTTCTAAGTCAGATATCTTATTGTGTAATTTTTTTATTTCTGAATTGAATTGTTCAGAATAATGAGAGGAATCTTGATATTCGTTCGAATCAAAATTAGTTGACCAATATGCTATGTTTTCGTTCAACGCTTCTAATGTCGAAATCTTAGAACCCAACAAATCCACCTTTTCTTTAATCTCTCTCAGGATTTTTAGGTATATTCTGTTTCCCAGATCGTTTCTTGATACAGGTATTTCGACATTTATCCTTTCTATTTTCTTGTCAACATCTTTAACTGTCGATTTTCTTCGTAAGAAATTTACCATATAGTATTAATTGTGATTCTTGGCTTAAAAATCTGTCAATTTTTTATTTCGACATGTTCGACTCGTGTATTCTGAATATGGAGATTTTTTTCAAAAATCAGTAAGAAATTGGACGGTATAATCGACAAAATTGGGGTAAAAATAAAGTTTTAAAATATTATTATTAGACCATCTAAGTTATTAAATTCTCTTACTAATGTCGAAAACATTTAATTTCTTCTTTTTAGTCTAAAAAAACTTTTTCCAGTTGAATAAGGCGGTTATTTTAGATAACTCCTTATGAACCTCGACACTAATGTTAAACATTAGTGTTATGCATCTGTGCACATCTTTTATGCACAACACTAGTGATTAAGTTGGCCAACGATATAAAAAATAAAATATTGAAAATATTGGGAAAAAATACTCAGAATTTAACTATTTCTAAATTTGGGAGTGCGGTTTAATGGCTTTCAATAGACTTGAATCAGCACTCATTTTTCTGACGTTGTTAACTTTGTTGATATTCTCTGGGACGATATCAAGGACATTCAGAATATTGGAAGTAATGCCTGGAATAACGATATCGAATATGACTTATGAGCAAAAAATCAATCAAAGTCTTGAAGGAAATCAAACCTATGAATGGACTCTGAGTGAAGATTGTACTGGTATAGACTGTTCCTTGACTTCCATAAAGATAACCGGCTCTATACTTGCGAATAATTCTGGATACGCAAGAGTTTATGTTGAAAATAATGGGGAGAGATATTTAATTTTGGATGAGTCTTTTGAATTGGTTCCAACTACCACAACAACTCTCCCCGAGATAACTACATCCACAACAATTCCAGAAATTACCACAACATCAACAACCTCAACAACTAGTACATCAACGACTATACCAGAAATTCCAACAACTACAACAACAACAACTCTTCCAGAAACAACCACAACTACAACATCGACATCATCGACCACAACATCAACAATCCCATCAACCACCTCCACAACTACAACAATTACAACATCTTCAACCACTTCATCTACGACTACGATTGAAACTACTACCACTTCGACTACAGTTACCACTTCATCAACAACATCCACTACAGAAGAACCAACTACCACAAGTTCTACAACAACATCTTCAAGTTCAACCACTATTGCCGAACCAACTACAACAACAGTGAGTGAAACTGAAATACAAGAATCTGAATCAATAATCACTGGAGCTGTCACTGGTATATTAGAAGAAGAGAATGTAACTTTACCCAATCAAACAACAACTCAACCAGAAACTTTCTATTTTGTCAAAGAGTGTGTCGATACTTGCGAGCTAGAAGATATATTCAATAAAACCTCGTATGATTTGATCTTTGAATCGAATTCGGGTGTCGAAATAAAACTAGACTCAGTGACATATACATGGGAGTGGTATGAGGAAGAAATTACGACAACTACTCTCCCAGAGATCACGACATCTACTACTTCAACTACAACTACCACAACGACAGTTCCGACAACTACAACAACAACTATTCCAATCAATCTAACCCAATTTACATATGGGCAATTGGAACAGGGAGATATTACAATAAACGAACCTGTTGAGTGGAATCAGACTATCACAGTAGAAAATCTAATGAACAGTACAATAGTTAAGAATATTTCACTAGACATCCCACCAGATGCCTTCAACATTTCTATATTTTTAAACGATTCGTTAATCTCAAATTCATCCAAATTCAGTGTAGTCCTTAGTCCACGAGAAGAGTTGAGACTAAAAGTAAAGTTCCTTACAGAGGCTGTAAAGCTAGACATAGTCGAGTTGGATTTGGACTTGATTGCTCTTTTGCCTCCAGAGGCTCAGAACATTCAACTGTTTGATAAGGGAAGACTCATAGCAAGCTATCCTAACTTAGAGAAAGCAAAACTGAAAATATCTGGAGTGGAGAAGAAGAT
>DAOVGP010000040.1 GCA_030672375.1 Candidatus Aenigmatarchaeota archaeon
ATAGCCAGTTCAGATTTTTCTCATTACATTCCATATGATTTTGCATACTCAACTGACAATTATGTTATAGATGCTATATTGAGGTTAAATGAGAAAGAATTCTTCTCAAGGATTCAAGAAAAGAATGCATCCATTTGTGGATTCGGCCCGATTGTAATTAGCATGATTATTTCAAAAATACTTGGCGCAAAAGAAGGTAAACTCTTAAAATATGCGACTTCAGGGGATGTTGTCCCTGATAAAGGAGCGGTTGTTGGTTACGCAAGTATCATTCTAGAATGACTGGTTAAAATTTTTCTTTTTTTATTTGTTTCTTTAAGATAATAATTATGGAAAAACTCATATTGAAACATACAGTCATTAATGCCGCTCAACATAATGGAAAGGCTGATGTAAAGGCTGTCTTGGGTAAACTGATATCAGAAAAACCTGAATTGAGAAATAGAATAAAAGAACTGATTCCTGAAATCAAAAAAATTGTTAAGGATGTAAACTCTTGGAGTTCAAAGGAGCAACAAAAAAAATTAAAGGAATTGGGGTTTACTGAAAAAAAGAGATCAAAAGAGAAAAAAGGTCTACCTGATTTACCTAAGGCAAAAAAAGGAAAGGTTGTCACGGCATTTCCTCCAGAGCCGAGTAAATTCCCACATATAGGACATGCTAAAGCCGCATTAATTAACTTCCTTTATGCAAAAAAATATAACGGGAAATTCATTCTACGTTTTGAAGACACGAATCCAGAATCAGTAAAAAAGGAATATTATGATGCTATTATTGATGGTCTAAAATGGTTAGGAATAAAATGGAATAAACTTGACTACATTTCTGATCACATTAAAAAATACCACGATGCAACTGAACATTTAATAAAAAAAAATAAGGCCTATGCCTGTCTCTGTAAACAAAGTGAGATTAAGAAGAATAGGAGACTCATGACTGAATGTAAATGTAGAAATAATGATACAGCTAAAAACTTGGAACTTTGGAAAGAAATGTTAACAACTTTAGAAGAAGGTAAAGCTTCTGTCAGGCTGAAGATATCTATGAGTCATAAAAATGCAACTATGCGTGATCCAACGATAATGAGAGTCCTGGAAAAATCTCATGTGAGAATTGGTGATAAGTATAGGGTTTGGCCAATGTATGATTTTGGTACAGCACTGATGGATTCTTGGGGGGGTGTTACCCATAGAGTTAGATCTAAAGAATTTGAGATGAGAACAGAATTACAACAATTCATACAAAAAAGTTTGGGGTTGAAATCTCCCTACATAACGGAAATTGCAAGATTCAATCTTAAGGGTGTTCCTTCATCAGGGAGAATAATAAGAGAGATGATCAAAAATGGAGAACTACTCGGTTGGGATGATCCTAGACTTACGACTTTAATATCCTTGAAAAGGAGGGGCTTTGTTCCAGAAGCTATAAGAGAATTTTTAATATCCACTGGAGTTTCCAAGGCAGAATCTGTGTTGACATGGGATACATTAGAGAGTTTTAATAGAAGTATTATAGACTCTAAATGTAACCGTTATTTTTGTGTTTTCGATCCTGTTGAAATAGAAATCAGAAATGCTCCAGAAATAAAAAAAGTGAAGGTTCATCTTCATCCAGACTTTCCAAAAAGAGGTTATAGAGAAATACCTGTCAATGTTAAAAAAATTCTTATTTCGAGGGAAGATTTTGAAAAATTCAGAGGGAAAGAAATTCGTTTAATCGGATTGTTCAATATAAAATTAGATAAAGAAGCTGAATTCACATCTAAAAAAATCGTGACAGAGATGTCAAAAATACAATGGATTTCAGAAAAAAACATTCCTGTAAAGATTTTGATGAATGACGGTACTGAAAAAGAAGGTTTATCAGAACCAGAAATTGAGAAGCTTAAAGTTAATGATAGAATACAGTTCATGAGGTTTGGTTTTTGTAGGTTAGATCAGACTAAACCCAAGCTTATTTTTTATTTTACTCACAAGTAAAAGATATAAAGTTTAAATACTTGTTTTGAATAGCATTTAGTGAGGATTGATCCATTATTGGAGGTGAAATTTGATGACAGAATTTAGCATACCTAAAGATTTAGTTGATAAGGTCTTGCAAGCTGTAGAAATATCTAAAAATACCGGAAAAATAAAGAAAGGTACCAACGAAGTTACTAAGGCGATAGAGAGGGGACAGACAAAATTAGTCGTTATCGCACAGGATGTTGAACCGAAAGAAATCGTCATGCATTTACCTGTTTTATGTGAAGAGAAAAAATGTGAGTATGTTTACGTACCCTCAAAAGAAGAACTGGGAAGATCAATCGGTATAAACGTTGCTACTGCTTCTGCATGTATTGTTGAACCTGGTGAAGCAAAAGATTTAGTCGAGGGAATTATTAAGAAACTTGATCAAATAAAGAAGAGTTGATCCAATGAAAGATGCAGTACCAGCAGAGGTCGTACAATTATTAGGAAGAACTGGGATCAGAGGTGTGATGAGAGTTAGGTGTAGAGTTTTAGAGGGTAACGACAGAGGTAAAATACTCACTAGAAATGTTTATGGGCCCATAAGAAAGGGAGATATATTAATGTTAAGAGAAACAGAAATGGAAAGTGTTGGGAGAATGGAAAGGAGATAAGATTGGTTAAATGTTCATTCTGTGGAAATAATTTGAAACCAGGAACTGGAAAAATGTTAGTGTTGAAATCAAGTTCTATTAGATATTTCTGTTCTAAAAAATGTGAAAAGAACTGGCGAATGAAAAGAGATTCTAAGAAGGTAAGATGGACTGAAACATTTAGAAAACAAAAGTAATCATTTAAACTCTTTATTATAATATAGAAGATTTAGTTAATTTGGGCCGGTAGATCAGCGGTAGATCGCCGCCTTGGCATGGCGGAGAGCATTGCCCGTAAGCCATGGGTTCAAATCCCATCCGGTCCATTAGAGAAGTTTAAAAACTTTTATATTAAAAAATAACAGAGTGTTTGTATGCCTAAAGAAATAAAAGGAATCGTCAGAATCTCAGGAACTGATATAAAAGGTGATGTTCAGTTATTCATATCACTACAAAAAATTAAAGGTATTAGCGGAGTATTGGCTAATGCTATATGTAGGATTCACAATCTCGAGCGTGGGAGAAAAGTTGGTACTTTGAATAAAAAAGAAATAAAAAAAATCGAAAATACTTTAAAAACCCCATCCAAATTTGGGATACCATCTTGGATGTTGAATAGAAGAAAGGATTCAGAAGCTGGTGAAGATCAACATTTGATTGGATCAGACCTAACGTTTACCCAAAAACAAGATATCAAGAAAATGATGAATATAAAGTCTTACAAAGGCGTGAGACATATGTTTGGCCTACCTGTAAGGGGTCAGAGAACAAGGAGTTCCTTTAGAAAGGGAACTACACTTGGGGTAGTTAGGAAGAAATCAAAGCCTGCAAAAAAGAAGAAGTGAAAATAAATGAGAAAGATTAAGAAGAAGTTCAAAAAACCAATCAAACCCTGGGACAAGGAACGGATGGGTAAAGAAAGTATATTGTTGAAGACTTTTGGTTTAAGAAGAAAACATGAGATTTGGAAAGCTGAATCTATTCTGAGATCATTCAGGAGAAGGGCAAGAGATTTGGCTACGAGAAGAGATAAAACCCAAGAAAGGGTTCTTTTAGATAAACTCTATAAAATGGGTTTATTAGGTAAAAATGCTGATTTAGATGATGTTCTTAGTTTGACAGGGGAAAATTTATTGGAAAGGAGATTGCAAACCATTGTCTTCAAGAAAAAAATAGCAAATACACCCAAACAGGCGAGACAATTCATAACTCACGGTCATATAGCAATTGAAGGTAGGAGAACCATATATCCTAGTTTTTCTGTGACTCGTGAATTAGAAAACAAAATTTCTTATTATGAGAATTCCCCAATAAAAAAAGAAAAGTGAAATCAGGTGATTAATTGGCAAGGAAAAGAGATAAAAAGAAAACAATAACAAAAAAAATATGAAATCAAGCCCACAAAAAAAGGTGGTTGGGGGATTGCTCACATTTTTTCGACAATGAATAATACTGTCATCCATATAACTGATATAACTGGAACGGAAACGATAGCTAAGTATTCTGGCGGAATGATGACAGATAGGGACAGGGAACAAGGAAATCCTTTTCCTGCTATGCGAGCTGCCAAACGTGCAGCACAAGATGCTAGAGAAAAGGGAATAATTGGTGTCAATATAAAAGTGAGAGCAAGAGGCGGGCATCATAAGAAGGCCCCAGGTGCAGGGGCACAACCAGCAATCAGAGCTCTAGCAAGGAGTGGTCTACAGATTGGTAGCATAGAAGATGTTACACCCATCCCAACGGATGGAACAAAAAGAAAGGGCGGACGTAGGGGTAGAAGAGTTTAAAAGTTTAAGTATAAACTTAAATTCTCTATGAACAAAAGTAGATAATTGGTGGTAAATTGGAAGTAAAAATCCTTGAAAAAGATAATGAAAAAATAAAATTTATTGTTGAAGGTATCAACTCAGCTTTAGCAGGTGAGTTAAGAAAAATAATGATGACACAGATGCCCACGCTCGCTATAGAATGGATTGATTTTGCCAAGAACGATTCTGCTCTGTGGGATGAAGTAATTGCTAATAGACTTGGTTTAATACCATTAAAATATAAGATGAAATTCTATAACTTCAAGGATAAGTGTAAATGCAAAGGCAAGGGTTGTACACATTGTCAAGTGAGTTTGAAATTAAAGAAAAAAGGACCTTGTACTGTTTATTCTGGTGATCTTGTTCCCATGGATAAAAAAGTGAGACCTGTCTACGATAAAATACCAATAGTTGAATTGGCAGATGGGCAAGAACTGGAATTTGAAGCTATCGCACAACTGGGTCTTGGGAAGGAACACGCCAAGTGGCAGGCCTCTATAGTTGGTTATAGAGCTGTACCAAACATAATAATCGGTAAAGGTGTGAATCTCAAAAAATATGTAGAAAGATGTCCTAGAAATGTCTTTATTTTAAAGAAGGGTGTTTTAAAAGTAAATAAAGCATTAGAATGTAACCTGTGTTTACAATGTGTTGAATTGTCAAATGGTAAGATAAAAGTAGAAACTGAAGAAACAACATACCTATTCAACGTGGAGACGGCAAGTGGATTGTCACCAGTAGAAATTGTCTCAAAATCTATAGATGTTCTATCTGATAAATTGAAAGAATTTGAAAAGGGTTTAAGAAAATTAAAATAATCCTTTCTAATAATATTTATCGAGCAGGGGTAGCCAAGTCTGGTCAAAGGCGCAGGATCTATCGATGCGAAACTCAGATGCGAGACTTAAGAATGACTTGGGAAATCCTGTCCGTTAGTCGGTCCCTGGGTTCAAATCCCAGCCCCTGCATTATTTTTTTCCCTTGTAAAACATCACTAAACTTATCCAAACCATTGGTGTTAACACAAAAATAACTATCAATGCACCCAACACTGGAATCAAACTTATTACCAATGCTAAGATTCCATAGAATGAGAGTAAACTAAGCATTTCAAAGTAATTTTTCTTAACTATTCTTATACTCATCACAATAGTTTCAATCACGTCCAATCGATCAACGACTATCCCAGGAAAAATCAAAGAAAACAAAATTATCATAAATAAAAATAGAATAATTCCTATTACAGCTCCACCAGGAAAAATGAACCCAAAACCTAAGACTAATATTGTCATCAAGAAGAAGCCTATAATAAAAACAAGAATACAAGTGAGCAGACCCGTTAAGCCCATCCTTCTCGCAACTTTAAACATTGTATTAACTCTCGTTCTACCTCTCAAAGCTTGGGCGGCCATACCGTATAATCCAGTTTTGAGAAAGGCCCAAACCAATCCAGATGTTACGAAGAATATGAAAGCTTTGCCCACACCCTCTAGAAGGGATAAAACAGAAACTATCCTAGATATAAATTCCCTAGGAGATAACAAGATTAAAGCTGATAATTCTGCTGAACTGAGTATTATTCCTATTCCTATCAATGCAATAATTCCAACTATTATTAAGACAAGTAATTCTGCTACTACAAAACTCATCCAATTTTCTTTATAACTTTCCCATGATCTTCTAATGTAATTAAGAGCTTCCATTATACCAATTAATATTAATTATCAAATAAAATAAGTTTTTCTAAGGGAAATTTTTTAATGTGAGAAAATGGATATAGAAACTCTGTCGATTTTTGTCTTTTTTGGGGTAATCGGAATTTTGTTATATCTTGACAAAAAAAACATCGAATTCAATAAAGGACTTGTGATAAAACGTACAAAAAAAGGAATAAAAATTCTTTCAGAAATTGCAAAAAAACATAGAAAATTTTTAATAATTGTAGGTAATTTCGCTGTTGGTTTATGTATTGTTGTGTCATTAGTTGGCCTGTTCTTTTTAGTTCGTGCGACCTTTTCTGGTGAGAGGAGTGCCGGTCTTGTTTTACCTACTGTAGGTGAGTATCGTTATCCAGAACCTATCTACAGTGTACCATTTTGGTATTGGATTATCGCAATTTTTATTATCGTAACCGTTCATGAGCCCATGCATGCCTTATTCGCTAGATTAGAAAGAATAAAGATAAAGGATATGGGTATCCTTCTCTTTTTTGTCCTTCCTATAGGGGCTTTTGCAGATCCAGATCAAAAACAAATGAAAGGATTATCGACTATAAAGAAATTAAGGATTTTTGCCGCAGGAAGCTTTGGGAACATAATCGTTGCAGGTATCTTCTTCCTTCTAATAATGAGTTATGATTTTTTGGTAAGTTCTTTGATAGAAGGTGATGGTATTGTTTTTGAAAAAACCATAGAAAACACTGGAGCTCAAGAAGTTAGTTTGACTGGAATTATAAATGAGATTGATGGAAAAGAAATAAAATCCCTCTTGGATCTTTCTGAAACAATGAAGGGCATAAAACCTGGTGATACAATCGAAGTTAAAACAACTCAAGGAACATTTCAGATAAAAACTACTCCAAATCCAGAAAACGCAGAAAAGTCATTCATAGGTATTAGTAATCCTAGGACTTTATTCGTGTATAAAGGATTTATAAAGAATTTGGGTGTAGTTTCTGGAGGAACTCTACGTTCTCTATTTTGGATTTTAGGCTTGTTAGAATGGGTATTTATCCTTAGTCTCGGTGTTGGTCTATTCAACTTATTCCCAATAAAGCCCCTAGATGGGGGTTTGATGCTAGAAGAAATCATCAAACATTTTTATAAGGGAAGGTATGTCTCACATATGGTTAATGGTATTTCATTACTGGTCTTATCATTGCTCCTAACAAACTTATTTGGACCCAGCATTTTGGGATTGATAAAATAAAATTATTTAACCTCAACTTTTCTTATTTCAAAAATCCTTATGGGATAAATTTTACTGCCTTCTTTCAAAACTGAATTCTTTATCGTGTTGTTTATTACTTTCTCAATGAATTTATCCAAATCAATAGACTCTATTTCTTTTTTGATTTTATCTTCAACGAATTTCTTCAAACTAATTTCAACGATTTTCTTAATCTTCTTCCTCGTTATGGTCATGCTCTTAACTCTGAGATTCTTTCCATCTTTGGTTTTCAGATCCTGAACCGTATCTATTTTTTTAATTCCATACCTGATTGATCTAGATATATAGTCTCTTAAACACTCAAATCCAACAAACTCAGTATGGCCCTTATTCCCATCAATCTTGGTTACTTTGAAGTAGAACTTTAGATAATATTTACTCAAATCGTCTATCAGATTTATTAAGTTCACATCTACTTTTCTCCCGATCAATGTTTTAGGATCTCCAACTGGTGTTTCACCGATTACTTTCTCGTTGAATATCTTGGGTGCTACCAAAGTGTACCATTCCTTTCCTTTCAATTTCTTTGGCATCCCATCACCTCTGCACTATAAGTTTAGCTTGTTTTGGGTCATACCGCCAGCCAGGAAGAATGCCCTTTCTATCATAATATTTGCCTAATCTCCTGATTTTAGATTCTAGGAGTTCCAAACCTCTTTTAGAAGTATAATCTTTTTTGTTTGTTCTCAAGTGTTCCCTGAGGTTGACTGTTTGTTTTAAAAGATTTAAAAGATCCTCTGGAATCTCTGGATATAGATTGTTATCTTTCATTATTTCTGAGATATCCTTGCCAGTCATATTCTTTACAGAAGGTATTCCAAACTGATCACGCAGTATTAAACCAATCTTAGAAGTTGAATTTCCTTCCTTTGCCAACTTGACAACTAATTCTTCCACTTCGTTCTTCTTATATCTGACCCATCTTGGCGGGGTTTTAGTTGAAGGTCGTTTGGATCCTGCTTTTCCTTTTCTTCTAGCGTGTATTCTTGCCAATCACTCACCAAACATCTCTTTTAACAACCATGTGAATATCAAACCAGCAGTCGAAAGAAAGGCTATCAAGGCACCTAGCATAGCCAATATAGCTGGTATGCCTTTAGGAGTTATTATAGTTAAACCTATTCCTGACGAAAGCATCAATGCTCCGACTATTAAAAACACTATACAGTATCCTTCTGCCTTTTCAAATTTACTCTTACTCTTCAACATACCTAAAATTTCCATGTTTAATCTACCTATTTCAACATAAATAAAATAAATATACTTAAGAATTTTTCTAAAATATTTAAAATCATCTTTTCATGTACCTGGCTCTTTTTTTTATTTCTTCAACCCTTTTCAATACTTTACTTGCATCAAAATATTCTTCTTTATAACCTTTAATAGTGTTTTTCCAGCAGGTATCTAATATTTTAAAATGTGTTGATTTCAAAGCTTCATGTAATAGCTTCATGTCAGTGCCCTGATTTTCTATTTTCTTAGAGAAGAAACCTAACCCAAAATCTATGAAATATATTTTTTCATTTTTCATAATCATGTTGGAAGTCGTGAGGTCGCCATGAATTATGCCTACCGAGTGAAGCTTTCCTATTAATCTCCCAATATTAAGAGAAATCTTTTCTATTGTTTTTTTATCAGATTGATTCAATAACTCTTTTATTCTTTCACCATTAATGTATTCCATAATGATTTTGTTCTGTTTTTTATCGATTTCAAGAATTTTTGGTGTAGGAACCCCTGCTCTTTTTGCTTGAGATAAAAGACTAGACTCCAACGAAGTTCTCTTTTTTCTTATCTTTTCATCAATCTGTTTTATCCTATACTTCTTTTTTATCCTATCTTTAATTATGACATCTTGCCCATCTAGTTTTGACAAAAAGAGTTTTGCCTCTGCTCCTTGTTTTATCATCTTCATACCATCATCTTTGAAATTCTTTTAATATCTTTTAAAAATTTATCTAATGCCTTTCTTCTCATAGATATTTTATCTTTTTCTTCTAGTTCAAGTTGTGAAAAAGTCTTAGAGTATCCTTCAGGAATGAATATAGAATCAAATCCAAATCCGTGTGTTCCCTTCATTGGTTTTTTTGAAATATATCCATTTACTCTACCAGAATACACGATTGGGAATTTTTCCGGAGAACATATAGCTATAGCTGTTATTACATAAGCTGATCTATCTGAAACATTCATTCTATTCAAAAGGTCACACCAGTACTTAAAACCAATACCGTGTTTTTTTGTTTCTCTATCTATAAGAGATCCGGGAAGTCCATTCAAAGCATTTATGAATAATCCAGTATCTTCTACCAAGACTGTCTTATTGTAAATTTTTGATGCTTTCTTTGCTTTATCTTTCGCAACTTTTTCA
>DAOVGP010000032.1 GCA_030672375.1 Candidatus Aenigmatarchaeota archaeon
CATATTTTATGATGACCCATCTGTCCTGTATTTTTCAACACATCAAAGTCCTCTCTATCCTGGTACTGGTGGGATCAGTGATATTGGTGAAAGTAAAGGTTGCAACGTTAATGTTCCTTTGAATCCAGGGACATCAGGCAAAAGTTTTCTATATATATTGACAAAACTCTTTGTTCCATTGATTGAAAATTTCAAACCAGATCTCATTGCAATTTCAGCCGGTTATGATGCGTATTTTGATGATCCTTTAGCCAATTTAAATTTTACTGTAAAAACTTACGCAGATGCAACTAACATTATCAAGAAACTTGCGAATAAGATTTGTAAAGACAGAATTGCGATAATACTTGAAGGCGGTTATCATCTCGAAGCTCTTCCTTATGGTGTCTTAGCTACAATATCGACTCTAAGTGGATTTAATGAAATTAAAGAACCTCATCCTCCCCCTGAACAAAAAATAGATGAAAATGTAAAAAAACAAGTTAAAGAATTAAAGAAAATTCTTTCTCCTTACTGGAAATTGTTTTAATTCTAACTAGTTTTTATTCAGGGTCAACGAGCTTCGATAAAACATTGAAATATGGGCTTTCATTTAATATTTGTTTTATTTGCTCGCTGGATTCTGTGCTTCTTGGAGTTACAATTGCAAGAGAATCTGATATTACGTTTATTTGGTCATAATGGGTTTTCACAAGTTTTGTTAAAAAATGATCAATGATGTCCTCTGGCTTTACTAGTCTACTATCTGGTTCTAACATTTTGTCTGGAGCGATATCGGGTATTTGAATGTCGCTGAAATAACTTGTGACCATTTCTTGATATAAAGTTGAATTTAATTCAACTAAAAATCCGTATTCTGGTACAAACATTTTATTCCCTCCCTCTTTAAATATCCAATTTGGGATATCAAAAATTTAAGTCTATCTAGAATTCGTTAAAAAACTTTGTGTTGAGACACATTAATAATAAAGTTAAAGAAAAATAATTAATAATAAATGGTAAAAAATTTACTCTCCGATGAAAAAGGTAAAAAAATAATCCTGATGGGCAATGAAGCCATAGTCAGAGGAGCGTTGGAATCTGGAATTGGCTTTGCTTCTACTTACCCTGGGACACCATCATCCGAGATAGGAGATACTTTTTCTGAAATTGCAAGGGATGCGGGTATCTATTTTGAGTATAGCACGAATGAAAAAGTTGCTCTGGAAGCTGCGATGGGAGCATGCTTTTCAGGAGTTAGGTCTATGGTATCGATGAAACATTTTGGTGTTAATGTTGCTTCAGATTCTCTGTTGGCTCTGGCATACGTTGGCACGAATGCTGGAATGATTGTTGTAGTTGCTGATGATCCTAATTGTTGGAGTAGTGCCCAAAGCGAACAAGACACAAGATATTATGCTAGACTCGGGCATATCCCAATGCTTGAACCATCAGACCCTCAAGAATGTAAAGACTTTGTTAAGATTGCATTCAACATATCAGAAAAATTTAAGGTTCCTGTTTTCATCAGGACGACTACAAGAGTTAGTCATGGGAGAGGAATCGTAAAACTTGGTAAAATTATGAAAGGTAAGACGAAAGGATTTTTCAAGAAAGACTTGAAGAAATTCAATAGTCTCCCTCCTCACACGATGAGAATGCACGAAGAAATTCTACAAAAAATCGAAAAAATAAGGAAAATCTCAGAAAAAACTAAAATAAATCTCGTTGTTAATCCTAGAGTGAAGAGTAAACTAGGTATAATCGTTTCTGGTGTTTCTTTCGGTTATGCGATGGATGCTATGGATGATTTGAACATTAAAATACCTGCATTAAAACTGAGTTTAACTTATCCTCTTCCAGAAAAGAAGATTAAGAATTTCATAAAGAAATTCAAATCTATCCTTGTTATTGAAGAATTGGAACCGATACTTGAAGAGGCTGTTCATAGATTAGCGAAGGATGTTAATCCAAAGTTGAAGATATTCGGAAAAGATTATCTACCAAAATCAGGAGAGTATGATGAAGAAATAGTTATATCAGCTGTAGGAAAAATAACTGGAAAGAAACTTAAAATGAGTCTTGAATATCATTCAAGAAAATATAAAGAACTAAAGATACCGAAAAGACTTCCTGTCTTATGTCCAGGTTGTCCACATAGAGCCACATTTTGGGCAGCAAAGGTTGGAGCCGGAACAAATACTATATTTGGAGGAGATGTTGGTTGTTATATACTAGGTATGTTTCCACCTTACAATACTCAAGATTTCATATTCTCAATGGGAGCTAGCGAAGGAATAATTCATGGAATAAAGAAGACAACATATCAGAAGGCTATAGCGTTCATAGGAGATTCCACGTTCTTCCATGCAGGTATGCCTGGATTAGTAAATATTGTCTACAATAGATCCAATCCTTTAGTCATAGTCTTGGACAACAGGATAACAGCTATGACTGGACATCAACCTCATCCTGGAGTAGGAATAACAGGAATGGGAAAGAAGACAAAAGAAATCAGAATAGAAGATGTAGCCAAAGCATGTAAAGTCAAACATGTAGAAGTTGTTGATCCATTTAACGTCAAGAAGATGATTAAAACTATTAGAAAATTAATAAGAAGTGATGAAATTTCTGTCATTGTCGCGAAAAGAGAATGCCAATTACTTGCAGTTAGAAAAAAGAGAAAAGCTGGAATAAAAATTCCTAGGTATGAGATAAATCAGAAAAAATGTAGGAAATGTGGTTTGTGTCTCTATAATTTCGGATGTCCTGCGTTTTATCAAGAGGGAGATAAAATAATGATTGATAAGAATCTATGCACTGGTTGTGGTGTTTGTGCACAGGTATGTCCCAATAAAGCGATTCGTAGGATAGGAATTCGAAAGGTGAAGAAGAAATGAAAGAATTTAACATGATAACAATAGGAGTGGGAGGACAAGGCATCCTCACAATGATGAGAATAATTGCTGAATCTGCATTAAAACAAGGATATGATGTTAAAACTTCAGAACTACATGGTTTAGCTCAGAGAGGCGGGTCTGTTCCATGCCACATCAGATTTGGAAAAAAGATATATTCCCCATTAGTCATGGAAGGTGAGGCTCATCTAATTATTGCATTGGAACCCCTGGAAGCATTAAGAGCCTGTTACTTTGGGTCAAACCAGAATGATACTACTTTTCTTGTAAACAATTATAAGATAATCCCAATTTCTGTTCCTATAATGAAAGAAAAATATCCCTCATTGAATAAAATCTTTGAAAACTTGAAACACTTCTCATCTAAAGTAATCGTCATAAACGCTTCTGAAATTGTGAAAAAAGAAATTGGAAGTATAACCCCAACCAACATTTATATGTTAGGATATGCTATCTCTAAGGATTTGATACCATTAAAAAGAGAGTTTATCTTGGAAGGGATTGAAGAAATTATCCCTGAAAAATATTTAGATGTTAACATAAGAGTTTTTGAATTAGGTGAATCAACAACACAAACTTTGAGTCAGGATGAATTTTAAGTCTGATCAACTGATTAAACCCTTTCTATAGAATTTGAAATTTATTAAAACACCAAATAGAGCCCCTACAGAATTAGCAACAATATCATAAATATTGAATTCTCTACCTGGAACAAAATATTGATGAACTTCATCAGAGATTCCGTATAAAGAGGAAATGAGAAACGCAAACAGTAGTATTGGGAATAGGTTTCTATTTTTGAAACAACTTAGGGTTAAAAACCCAAGAATAGAGTATTCAATCACATGAAGCGTTTTATCAGCTCCTCCTCTTTCAACAGAAACAGGTAATGGAAAAGAAGAAATTATAAAGATTAAACTGGCATAAAACAATGTTAAAATTATGTATGTTTTTCTTTTCATGTAATCGACTAATAGCAAAGAATTTTTCTAAATTTATCGTTTAGTTTTATCTTATTGGTTTTTCCATAACTTTCTTTTATAACAATTTCTCTTCTGATAAGAGTCTGTATAATCCTAAACGTTTTAACTTTACCAAACAGGGAAGATAATTTGCTTTGTGAAATTTCTCCATTATTTTCAACTAATTTTTCTATGATTTTCTTTTCATCGACTTTTAACATATCGAGCAGAATACGGGTATTTTCAGTGACTCTCTTCTCACTCTCACTTAATTTAGGTACCATCATATAATACACAAAAGAACCAACTAAAATTCCGAGGGACGATAAGGTTGGAATTAGCACGGGAATTGGTAGAGTACATGTATATGCCGTCCCGCCTATTATATTAGTTTGAGCATAGAGTGTACTAAACGATACCACAAAGATAAATCCTGTTATCAACATCACTACAATAACAATATTTCTGGTCATTCCCATGGTTTCACTTTCTGCAACTAACATTTAAATATGGTTTCATCCTATTAAAATTAACTTTACATAGTGATAAATATGGATTTAAAGAAAGTTTTAACCTCAGAAAGGACAATAACAGGGAAAAAAGCACTGAAAACAGCCTTTGCTAATTATACTTTGAATAGAGGCAAAGCTCTTCAAAAAATAGATGAAAAAACCTTAAAAGAACAGCTGAAAAAAATAAAAGAAAACTCTTTATCAAACCTAGATAATTTAAAAAGAAAGGCGATAGAAAATCTAAAGGAACAAAAAATACAGGTTTTTGAGGCAAAGGATGCGAAAGAAGCATGTAAAATAGCATTGGAATTAATTCCAAAAAAAGAAACTTTAGTCAAAACAAAATCAAACACTATCGAAGAAATAAAATTGTTAGAAAAATTGAAAGGTAGAAATGAAGTCATAGAAACAGATTGTG
This sequence comes from Candidatus Aenigmatarchaeota archaeon, assembly GCA_030672375.1. Classification (GTDB taxonomy): domain Archaea; phylum Aenigmatarchaeota; class Aenigmatarchaeia; order CG10238-14; family CG10238-14; genus DAOVGP01. The sequence continues at coordinate 4,790 of DAOVGP010000032.1, forward strand.
GAGATTTCTTACTTCAACTCTGTGATGAAGAACCTAGTCATCCTGTCACCCCTGCTCTTCATATTCCCATCGAAAAAATAACTCAGAAGATTAAAGAAAAATATAAGGAAAAGGTAGAAGAAGATCCCGAAAAAATTGTCGAATGGGTAATGAAATTTCTGAGAAAAAAAATATTGAATGGTAATATAGGATTGACTGGGGCGAATGTTATTTCTTCGGATGGGGCTATTTTTATTCTCGAGAATGAAGGTAATATTTCACTTGTTTCAAGAATTCCTGAGAAACATATCATTATTACTGGGATAGATAAGATTGTTCCAACGATTCACGATGGAATGGTAATCTGTCAAGCTTCTGCTATATGGGGAACTGGAGCAACTTTACCAACTTACATAAATGTTATTTCTTCACCTAGCAGGACAGCAGATATCCAAAAAAAGTTAGTTTACGGTGCACAAGGTACTAAAGAAGTCTATTTGATACTAGTCGATAATGGGAGGAGTGAAATGATTAAACAAGGGTTTGGTGAACTTCTTCATTGTATAAACTGTGGATCGTGTCTATATTTTTGTCCTACCTATAGACAAATATTCAATAAATATGGTTTACACTACATTGGTGGTCGAGGGATAGGTATGACTCTATTCCAAGAAGGAGTAAAGAAAGCGTTTGATAATGGTTTATACTTCTGTACAACCTGTCAATTATGCAAAGAAAATTGTCCTCTTGAAATCGATATTCCAAAATTGACTAGAAAATTGAGAAAGATGTCTATAGAAAAAGGACTTGAAACACCAGTGAATGAAAAGATGATGGGGAACATTAGAGTTATGGGAAATCCATTCGGCGAAGAATTAAAAGAAGGAAAAATTCCAAAAGAATTGTTCTGTTGTTAGGTGATGATATGAAAATTAGAATACTCATGCTATTGATTTTAGGATTTTGTTTAATAATGCCTGTTGTCAGAGCAAAAGATGAAGTTTGCGTTTATCTTTTTTATGGAAAGACATGTCCACATTGTACTGAAGAAAAATCTTTTCTAGAAGAATTGAAAACAAAATATCCTCAGTTAGAAGTTCATGAATTCGAGATTTATTTCAACAGTGAAGACAGACAATTATTTGAAAGACTAGTAGAAACCTACCACACATCATCCTCTGGAGTTCCTATGACTTTTATTGGAGAAAAGGCATTCATTGGTTTTGCCAAGGGCAACACTGAAATCTATGATTCAAGGAGTAATGCATACGTGGGTTACAGTGGTATAATAGAAAAAACTATAAAAGACTATATTGATGAAGGTGGAGTTGATTGTCCATCTACAACTATTTCTGTAACTATTCCCGAAAACTCGACTGAAGTTTCGGATTTACCGGTTACACCCATCTTAAATGATTCCAATATTTGGATTATACTCATACCTGTGGTTGCCATCGGTATAATAGGCCTTCTCGTGTATAGATTCAAATTGATCAAGATCAAGGTAGAGTGGTGATATGAAAGTAAAAATTATTCCAATCATTTTAACGCTGTTAATTTTACCAAGCATTGTTTATGCAGAAACGATAGAAATACCAATAATAGGAGAAATCAGCACAGAACTTCCTATCGCTTTGATTGGAGCTATACTCGGGTTTATAGATGGTGGGTTTAACCCTTGTGCTCTATCAGTCTTATTTTTCCTCATAGCTTATTTGATGGCGTTGGGCTCAAGAAAAAAATCTCTGACAATAGGATTAACCTATTCGTTGATGGTTTTCATAGTATATTTTCTTTTCATGTATGGGATATTGAACGTTCTCTCTATCATCGGGTATTTAGAACTTGTGAAGACGGTTGCTGGTGTAATAATAATCTTGGCAGGTATAATCCAGATTAAAGATTTCTTTTTCTATGGTAAAGGATTTTCACTAGAGATACCAAAATTCGCAAAACCAACTATAGAAAAATTAATCAAAGCTGCTACAGTTCCTTCTGCCATATTATTAGGATTATTTGTTAGTATCGTTGAAATACCATGTGCTGGGGCGTTCCCATTCATTTATCTAACCATTTTGGCTGAGAGAGTTTCAGGAATGATGAATATCGTGTACTTACTCTGGTATAATTTATTTTTTGTTGCTCCACTCATCATTCTAACTTTCATATTTTATCAAGGGATTGTACAAGTTGAAAAGGCGGAAAAGACTAGACTAAAAATAAGAAAGTATATGAGATTAATCGCTGGATTAATAATGTTGACATTAGGTCTTTTCATGGTCTTTAGGGTGATTTAATGGGGTTATTCGACAAAATATTCGCTGGTAACATTCTCTTCTATCCAGGGTGTATGGAGAAGTTTGTATTGAAAAATATGCAAAAAAAGTATGAGAAAATACTGAGAAAATGCGGAATAGATTTCATTAAATTGAAGGATTTAGAAGTTTGTTGTGGTTCACCTGTTTTGAACGCTGGTTACTTGATTGATTTCGAGACTCTAGCTAAGAAAAATTACAAAACTTTTAAAGAACATGGGGTGAAGAAAATAATAACTCCTTGTCCTGCTTGTTTCAAGACATTCAAGTTAGAGTATCCTAAAACCCTGAATGAATTTGATATAGAAGTAGAACATATAACACAAACGATTTGGAATGCAATAAAAAATGAAAAATTGAAATTGAAAAAAATTAAGAAACCTGTTAAAATCACTTATCATGATCCCTGTCATCTAGGAAGGTATTGTGGGGTTTATGATGAACCCAGACAGATAATAAAAGCTTTGGGATATGAATTAGTTGAGATGAAATTTAACAGAGAAGGTGCGTTCTGTTGCGGGGGTGGTGGTGGAGTAAGATCAAATTATTCTGAATTATCCGAAGAAATCGCAAAAGAAAGAGTAAATCAAGCATTAGAAACTAAAGCTGATCTGATAGTAACATCTTGCCCTATGTGCTTCAGTTGCTTGGATGAAGTAAGTAAAAAATCAAAGATAAAATCAGTTGAATTGTCTTCTCTATTAATAGACAGAATCTAACTCTTTTTCCATTCCGTCATATGACATTTCCCACAATAATATCTAATAGTTCCATCTTTTTCTTTGTGTGTAGCCATATAAGTCCCAGCGCCACATCTTGGACAAGGTCTCTTAAGTCTGTTTATCTTATCTCCCTCTATCTTTAAAATTTCCCATTGTTTTGATGTTTTGTGCTTCATTTTTTCTCATCTTCCTTTTCAGGTTTCTTATCTTCTTCGGTCTTGGTTTCTTTTGGTTTTTCAACTGGTTTTTGTTCTTCCTTAGGTTCTTCTTTCTTCTCTTCAGGCTTGGCTTCTTCCTTGGGCTTTTCAACTGGTTTTTGCTCTTCCTTAGGTTCTTCTTTCTTCTTTTCAGTTTTAGCTTCTTCTTTGGGTTTTTCAGGTTTTTTCTCTTTCTTCTTCTCTTTCTTCACTACAATTTTCTCTTTCCAAACTCTCGCTTTAACTTTAGATTTTGCCAAACCAGCCTCAGAAAAGATGTAAACAATCTCAACTTTTTCAGGAACGGATTTGAATTTATCTGCTATCATCTTTTCCAATTCATCCCTTTTTGGAGTAGCCTTTCTAGTATGATCGACACTCAACATCAAGTCTATTCTCTTCAAGAATGGGTTTTCTTTCTTTTCAACAACATCCATTTTCATTTTCATCCCACAAATAAAGCGTACTTGCCCGGAGTTTCTATGTTCAAATCCTTAGCTATCTCACTATCATTCGGATCGTTGATAATGGCAAGTCCTTTCCAGCTCGCCGATAGATCTTTAGACTTACACACAGGACATTCTTTCTCTGTTGTGAATCTCCTACAATTCCTGCAGACGTATCTTCTTTTTGCCATATCATCACTTCTTCGAAGGTTTAACCGATTTCTTTGTTCTCCTCTTCTCTTCCTCTATCCAAGACAACGCCCCCAGATTAGGTTGTCTCATGGTCATTCCTATCTTGTTTTCCTTTCCTTCAGCCATACTTATCGATATCACTCTCACTCTAACAGGATCTCCTTCCTTCAAACTCTTCTTTGTCTCTCTACCAGTAAATATCGCATTCTTTTCGTCATAACTTACATAATCGTTCAACAGTTGGGATACGTGGACTAAACCGTCCATAGGGCCCAAACGAACGAAGGAACCAAACTCAGTGTTGTCTATAACATCTCCTATAAGGACTTCATGCAGTTCAGGCTTGAAAACCAACAAATCAAATGTAACTGGATAATGTACACTCGCATCACCAGGATATATTTTCCCTTCACCAACTTCATTAACTTTAACAATACACAGCCCCATACCGAAGTTCCTATCCAATCTATTCTCATACGTATCCGCAAGACTTTCCTTTATAGCTTTCTTTAAAGACATCCCGAACTTTGTCGGAGGGACCTTAATCTTTGTCTTAATCGTAAGTATTCGATACATAGTTATCTATATTGATTATTCACATTTAAAAATTCTTTATCTTTATCCCAATAAGGAATACATCACTATAATCGGACCAAATATTGATGCTGTGAGCGACATCACAACTAATAATGTGTTAAGAGATGGGCCAGCCGTATCTTTGAATGGGTCACCCACTGTATCCCCTATTACTGCAGCCTTGTGTGCATCAGAGCCTTTACCCCCCAATTCTCCGTCCTCTATGTATTTTTTAGCGTTATCCCAAAGCCCGCCTGCATTACCCATGAAAAAGGCAAACACTAAACCTGAAAATATACTACCTGCCAAGAAACCTCCCAAAGCATATTTACCTAAGATTAAACCAACGATTATAGGAACTGAGATCGACAAGATACTCGGAAGGATAAGTTCTTTCAAAGCACCCTTTGTTGCTATATCCACACATCTGGCGTAATCTGGTTTTACCGTTCCTTTCAGTATACCTGGGTTTTCTTTGAATTGTCTCCTAATCTCTTTAACCATTCTGAATCCATTCTTTCCAACACCCAATATTAACAAAGCGGAAAGTACGGGTGGCATCGATATACCAATTAAACAACCAGCCAATACATATGGATTCATGATATTAATACTCTCAACACCAACTATCTCTGCATATGCAGCTAGTAATGCGATGACGGTCAAACCTGCAGCACCTATTGCAAAACCTTTTGTTATGGCTTTAGCAGTATTACCCGCAGCATCGAGTCTATCTGCAATCTTGATAACCTTCTCACTCAAACCCGACTGTTCAGCGATTCCTTTTGCGTTGTCAACTATAGGACCGAAAGCATCAGAAGAAACTATCATACCTGTTATCGATAACATACCAACCGCTGATATAGCGATACCGTACAATCCAGCAAAATGCCAAGATAGAAGAGTTGCGATGGCTATGCCAACGAGTGGTGGTAAGACACTAAGACAACCATAAGAGAAACCTGTCAGTATGTTTATGGCAGCTCCTGTTTGAGAGGATTCGGCTGTTATTTTAGCTGGTCCTCTATCTATTGATGTAAAGTAATCAGAAGTAATACCAATTATGACTCCTGCAATTAACCCGATTACAGTCGAGTAGAAGATACCAATGTCAAGACCAAGATAATTAATGACTAGATACGAGAATATTGAAAAAATTATACAAGTCGAGTAAGTTCCTCTGTTAAGAGCAGCACCAGGATTATTTCCACTTGCTTTGACAAACAACATTCCTATTATGGATGCGAAAATACCAGCAGCAGAAAGTAGGAGTGGAAGAATAGCACCTATAGCTTGATGAACTGTTACACCTATTATCATGGCTGCTAAAATACTCGCAACATAAGAGTCAAATAAGTCAGCACCCATTCCAGCAACATCCCCCACATTATCACCAACGTTATCTGCAATAACAGCAGGGTTTCTTGGGTCATCCTCAGGTAAATCTAACTCAACCTTTCCAACAAGATCAGCAGCTATGTCTGCTGTCTTCGTAAAGATTCCACCACCTGCCTTTGCAAACAATGCTATAGAACTCGCACCAAAACTGAAACCGAGAACGATTTCTGGATCAGCAAAGATGTGATAGATTACACTCATACCAATTAAAGCTAAGCCAACAACAGATAATCCCATTACAGCTCCACCGTAGAAAGCTATAGGAAAGGCCTTATTCAAACCCTTTTTAGCGGCTTGTGCTGTTCTAACGTTTGCCTTCAACGCAACACCCATCCCTAAATAACCTGCAAGACCAGAGCAGATTGAACCTATTATATATGCTAAGGCAGTATTGAAACCCTTATCTCCCAGAACAAAAAACAATATGATGGACATTATTATAACAAAGATTGAGAGTACCTTGTATTCTCTTTTCAAGTAAGCAAACGCACCTTCTCTTATTGCTTCACAAATCCCCTGCATTTTTCGATTTCCACTGCTCTGCTTATTCACGTAATAGTACAAATAAATCGCAAGCAGAATAGAGATTACACCAGAAATGAATACAAATGCCAATAACATTTTATCAACCCATCTCCAAGTATTTTTTATTTCTCAAATAAATGGTTTTAATATTTTTATTCTTTAATTTTTGTCTCAATTCTTTATCATTTGTTGCGACTATAGTGTTTTTATCTGCAATTCTGATGATTGTGTTGTCAACATTTTTCTCTCTTGTCTTAATAACTTTTACGTTTTTTTTCTTTATCAATTCTAAACCGATTTTAGCAGCAATAGCATCCTTACCCTTTGATTTTTTTAATTCTTCCAATTCTTCTATAACCCCATCCAAAGTTATTAACTCATAATCTTCTTCCATGATTCGATGTATCTCTTCAAATATGTCGATGTTGAATTGATAAGGAATTGTTAGAAAGTTGGAATCTAAGATTATCTTCTTCATATAATCAGTAATATTATTGTGTTAGAGACTTTAATTTTTCAATGAATAGTTTATTCATTTTAATCTACTATTTTTCCCCATCCGATTAGTCTCCAGCGACCGAGAACTTGCCTTGAAAAAACAAACCTATCATTCTTATCGGCACAAACAGGAATCTTCAATTTCACCTCTATTTGATTGTCTTTTATTCCCTCAACAATCCCTATTGATCTTGCAGTTCCCACATTTATCAAAAGATTCTCTTCTTGTTTTATGTTGGACACATTTTCTATCTCTTTGGTACCAACCACGCGTTCAAGAAGATGTGTTTTAAGTTTAGGTTTTAATAAAACAGGGGGAATTTTTCCTGGCAGTCCAACGACATTTCCAACAAAACCATCTGCTTTGGTGAAGTAGGGATCGAGTTTTGTTAGAAGGCCTAACAAACCCCCAGCACCCGCCTCTTCAAGTTTTACACCAGCTTTTTCCATAGAAACTATCTTCGTCTTTATTGATCTCCACTCATCACCGATTCGAATACCAGGTCTTATTTCAATCTCATCTCCGACTTTTAATTTTCCTTGAACTATAGATCCACCGATAATCCCACCAATGAGTTTTTCTGGTTTTGTACCAGGTTTGTTGACATCAAAGCTTCTTGCAATTATCATCTTTGGATCCTTTTCTGTTTCTCTCTTAGGAGTAGGAATGTTATTCTCAATGGCTTCAATAACGTATCCAATGTTTATTTTTTGTTGAGCAGATATAGGAATTATGGATGCTGATTCAGTTATTGATCCCTTCACGAAATTCTTTATCTCTTCATAACTTTTTTCTGCCCTTTCAGGTGTCACGAGGTCAATCTTATTTTGAACTATAATGATGTTTTTGATTCCAACTACCTCCAAAGTTGTTAAATGTTCTCTTGTTTGAGGAAGTGGACATTCCTCATCTGCAGCTATAACCAGTATGGCTCCATCCATCAAAGCTGAACCGGTAAGAACAGTTGCCATTAAACTTTCGTGTCCAGGAGCATCGACAAAAGAAACTGTCCTGATGATATCAGCGTTAACAAAACATTTATGACATTTTTTTGAAGTTAAGTAAGTATTACATTTAGGGCACTTATAAAAAGTAACATCAGCATAACCAAGACGAATCGTGATACCACGTTTTAATTCTTCAGAATGAAGAGCCGGCCATTTACCCGTCAATGCCTCTACTAATGTGGATTTACCATGATCTACATGTCCTACCATTCCTATGTTAACTTCTGGTATCAACTTAGGATTTACTTTCTTTGGGAACTCCCTCACCCTCCTTTTCTTTTGGTTTTTCAACTGGTTTTTGTTCTTCCTTAAGTTCTTCTTTCTTCTCTTCAGGTTTGGCTTCTTCTTTGGGTTTTTCAGATTTCTTCTCTTTCTTTGGTTTTTCCACTTTTTCTTCTGGTTTAGCCTCCTCAGGTTTCTCTTTCTTAGGTAATAAATCTTCGATTGGCATCGTCCCGGGCTTTACGATCTTACAGTTGATTTGAACGATATCAGAAGAAATTGTATTCCCCCTAACCATCTTCCTCTTTCTTTGACCTTTCTTCTTAGGATGAAAACAAGGCGGATGAGACAATATAACCTTTTTTCTACCAGGACCATGAACTTGACGATGCATTGGAAACCCGTCTTTATCTGTTCCACCTGTTATTTGTATTTCATACCCTGCTAAACCAATAATATCACCGTTGAACGTGTTCCCAATAACTTTACCGATTAAACCTGCGGCTTTTGTTTGATCTACTTCTATTTTATACGCTTTTCTTGTGCTAGGATCTGATACTATGAATTGAAAATTTGCCATTTTATCACCTTAGTTTTTTACAATAATGTCTAACGACATTGTAATAGTTTTGTTGAGTTAATTTTAAAATCTTTCGTATGAGTTTTTTATCGCTCGCAGATCTTAGTTTCAACAGTTCACCTAAGATTGGATCTGTATTTTTCTTAATAATTCTTGGGATTTTAATACTGGACATATTTTGTAGTTCTTTGTACCATTGGTTGTGAAACATCTTGAAGGTTATCCAGCTCACATTCAGTCCCAAGTAAGCCAAGAAAGCATTGTCCAAAACATGTTTCTTATCCTTTTTAAGAGCTCTCAAGATATCGTTTTCAGTAAATTCAATTCTTTTTTTCACATCAGAAAGGGTAGCTTTATAGTTGGCATATATTTCCCCATCGAAACCAAAACTCATGGCTCGAGTGTTTGCTAGAACATCTTTGATGAGGAATGTTCCAGTAGTCGTTACTCTCACTAATGATACAAGAAGTCTATCTCTTGTAAAGGGTTCAACTTCTTTATGTCTTGCTAATATAGATAATATATTTCTCGTGGAATGTTCTGCTTCAGAGTCCAAATCTCTCTCTATACCATCTATTTTGTCCAATAAGTGCATCAATTCATGAGCAAAAAGACCTTTGAATGCTTCGTAATCTTTATTTTTAAAGATTTCCTTATGTGCATCTATCATGATACTGGGTGTCTGTCCCTTAACCCAGTAGGAAAAACTTGGAACATTTTGACATATCCATTCTCTCATTTCACCATGTATTCTCAACTTGATATTCGAGAGAATTATTTTTTGAGAAGTTTCAACTGGATGCTTTGTGATAAAAACCCTGAGTTTTTTTAATCCTACAATACTGTCTCTTTCCTCAAATTCCTTGATTACATCAGAAATTACTTCAGAAATTTTTCTACCTTCCTTTCCTTTAATGTCAATATGTTTTTCTATTCTCAGTCTCACGATGAAGATATCGGTTTCTATCAATATATTTTTAATAGAATGATGGTCAATTTTTTTGTCCAAAAAGCATTTAAGACTGGCTAATCATAATATTTTGTGATAAAGATGAGAAGTGATTGTTTTTGGCATCTCTAAAAAAGAACTCAAGGTTTTCTTAGAGCAATCACTCCGAACGAAAGAAAAAGAATTATTCTTGATTTTGTATCAATTACAGGAATTCACATTCTCAGCTGCTGTAAAAAGAATTGTAGAAGAAAATTATCCAGAAAGTACTGTAAAGTATATTCTTCATAGGTTAAAGAAATTCTGTCTAATAGATTTTGGAGACAATGAAAATAAAGGTAAACCATTGAATTTTACATCTCTAGGTGATGCCTTTTACAAAATTTTAAGAGGTGATAAGAAATGATGGAAAAATTGGAAATTGGGAAGCAATATCTCTATCTAATAACAGTAATTGGTAATCCTAGTTACATACAGATACCAAAACAATTCACTGGGATTTATTCAGGAATTGACGAGAATAATAACGTAGTTTTTAAGGATGTTAAATTTACACACGTACCTTATAAAAAGAAGTTTGAACAGACAGATAAGGATCCTGCTAAAATTCCAGTTACAAGATTCGAAGGAGATAAAGATTTCCTGCCCTTAGATCCCATTACCAATGAGCCTTTCGAAATAAACTCAATTGAAGACGTCGAGTCCGCTATTCTAAAGTTAGTCAGTGTTCCATTCGAAAAGATGTTAAGTGCCGATAACCCAATTGAAGTAAATTCCAATGGTGACAGAATTGATACAATTAAGAAATTTAAATTACTAACTAAACTAAAATAGTATAAGTGAAAGTATGCCAAAGGAAAAATTCAAAGTAACACCGTGGGAAGTGAAAGGAAAAGTAGATTACAATATACTTATACGAAAGTTTGGAACTCAAAAGATAAGTGACGACCTTCTCGAACGCATAAAGAAGCATACTGGTGAGTTACATTTCATGTTAAGGAGAGGTATATTCTTCTCACACAGGGATTTAGATTGGCTACTGGATAAGTATGAGACTGGAGAGGAATTTTTCTTATACACAGGTCGAGGACCAAGTGGACATACGCATCTAGGTCATCTCACTCCTTGGATTTTCACTGCATGGCTTCAGGAGAAGTTTGACGTACACCTTTATTTTCAGATGACAGATGATGAAAAACATCTGGTAAAACCATTATCTTTAGAGCAGACTACAGGATTCGCTTACGATAACGCGTTAGACGTGCTTGCATGCGGCATGGATCCAAAAAAGACACATATCTTCTCAAATATTGAATACGGAAAAACAATTTATAAAGAGGCTGTTAAAATTGCGAAACACGTAACGTTTTCAACAGCAAAAGCAGTCTTTGGCTTCAAAAACAGCTCAAACATCGGGATAATATTTTTCCCTGCTATTCAGGCAGTCCCTTGTTTTTTACCATCAGTTCTAGAAGGCAAAAATATACCATGTTTGATTCCGGCAGCAATAGATCAAGATCCTTATTGGAGAATATCGCGTGACATCGCACCTAAAATGGGTTACTACAAACCAACCCAGATACACAATAAATTCATACCTGGTCTTAAACCTGGCGGAAAAATGAGTGCAAGTGATCCCAGTTCAGCCATTTTTACAACAGACACTCCTGAACAAATAGAGAAAAAGATAATGAATGCATTTACAGGTCAACAGCCTACAGCTGAGTTACAAAGAAAACTTGGAGGTAACCCAGACATATGCACAGTGTGTCAATACTATTTCTATCTCTTCGAACAAGACGATAAAAAACTTGAGAAGATTTTTGAGGGTGAACGCACTGGAACACTACTGGCGGGAGAGCACAAAGCAGACCTTGCGAAACGCGTTAAGGATTTCATAGCAGAACATCAACGACGCAGAGAGAAGGCAAAAAAGATAATCGATAAAGTTATGTTAAGAGATTAGTAACAAAAGACAAAAAAATGGATGAAAAAATCAACCTACAAACAAGAAAAGATATCAAGCTCAAAAATTCAAGTTGGGATATTTTTTGGCCTTCTAAGTATTTCGCGATTATCGTGACTAAAAAGAACACAAATGTATAACTTACAGCAGTCCCAAAAAGATTGTGTCCAGTCTCTATTGTGTTTTCATTCAAATAATAAATCCATTGATTTAAATTTACACCCACGGCATCGATCGTTATCGCTTCTGCTGAAGTTATCAATACCGATGGGATGTTTTTCATTATCAGTGGAAATAAAGTTAATGAAAAAAGTAAAACAAAACCTGTTTTTTCAAAAGACCCAAAAATATAGTTAACAGTAGTAAAAATGATTAAAGATATAGTTATAATTAATTTTTTATTCTTGGTAAATGATGTTTTGTCTATTCTTCTTGAAATGACATAAGGAAAATAAACTACAAAGGCCCATCCAGATCCTAGTGCGAGAAATGGAGTCCCTTGTTTATAATCCCATGATCCAATAAACACACCGAAGAATTCTAGGATGATACCGATTATGAAACCTAGGATCAATATTTTTCTATCAATGCCCTTTGTCTTATGAACAAAAAATAACCATAAAAATAAAGCGAAAATAGAAACGATTTGCTTTGAAAGGGTATATAGAAATAAAAACAATACAAAAAAACTAATAACTATCAGGATAGAAAAAACAGAATTCAATATAAATTTATATCTATTATATAACTGTCTTAATTTCATACTCAATTATCTCTGATAATTTTTTTATGGCATATCCCAAGTTGATGCACAACAAAATGAGTGTAATATATGATAAAAATATCGTTATCTCGGTGTGTATTATGAGAAATATTATTAAAATAAAGGCGTAAATACCTTCAAGTTTGCTGTATTTATGGTGTGTGACTTTATGATTTTTTATAACTCCATAAAAAATAATGATTGATTTAATTATAATGCATATGATTCCAAAAATAATAAGAGGATTGGGTATTTTTCCCTGTAGCGTCAGTATAACAGCCGCAATCATATATACAGTCCCGTCGACAAAAAAATCAAAATTATTTCCGAAACTTGTCTGCTGGTTTAATGATCTTGCAAGTTTTCCGTCTAATATGTCAAGAACGAAGAAAATGATAATTAACGCTATTGAATAAAATGTATTTTTACTTATCAAAAAAATTACAAGTGGGTATATGAGCAAACCACGAAATAAAGTGATGCTGTTTGGAATGTTCAACTTTGATGACATAAAAACCCTTCTTTTAATATGTTTTACTAATATATTTAATTTATTTTCTGTTTCAATATTTGAATTTTTTGAAAAAAATGAAAATAAAATAAGGTTTTAAAATGGTCGGGTATTTACTCTTAATTTTTTCATTCGTTGTCTTCTTCATTTCATTAATTTTTTTAATAATTAGTTTGAATGCAAGAAGACCTGAATACAAGAAAGATTTTTTTCCTAATGTATCGGTAATAT
>DAOVGP010000006.1 GCA_030672375.1 Candidatus Aenigmatarchaeota archaeon
ATGATATCTGGGTTTATTTTCTTCAAAGGTTCTATGAAGTTTTCAGGATTTGTACTGCCTCTAATGAATGTTACGTTTTTCATAGATTTTTTTAGTTCATCAAGGATTAAGTTACCAACATTATCATCTGATTTTAATTGATTTCCGATGCTTATTACTACTTTTTTCTTCTAAGACAACTAAACAATCATTCCAAAAATTCAACTTCATCTATAATTCCGTCAGAATCCACATCTATACCTTGGACAACGTTTGCGATATTACTAGGAACTGCGGAATTTCCTTTCATGACTTTTTTGATATGTTTAATAAAAGCTAAAACAGCGGCTCTAGTTCCTCTGAACCCTTTTCCAGAAAAAACTAATATCTCCTTTCCTTCTGAGAATGGATTGGGAATACGAGTTATAAAACCTATCTGAGCTTCCCTATAAACTGTCTTCGAAAGACTCGAAACAATATTCCATTCTAACAACTCTTCAGAATAGTCATAATATATGGGGAGTTTTTTATTGATCTTGTCTGCTATTATGTTTGTTTTTGGTCCTCCTATGAGGATAATATTCTTCTTTAAATCTTCCTCTCTAACTTGTGTATCTAACTTGTAATAGGGTATTGTTGAATCTTTGATGAATTGACCTAAGAACATACCTAAATCGATTGCGCAATAACCGTCAGAAGCTGGGGATTTATATTTTCCGTGGGGGTCTGGACTACCGACTACAATGATAGAATTAAACTTTCCGTTCTGTATGAAAGGTTTGAGGAATTTCAATTCTCCAGCTCTTGTTTTCACATCATCTATGTGTTCACCTTCAAACAGTTTGAATGAAACAACTGAGGAAACTGGAGAGTAGATTTTTGCAATGGCACCAACTCTTTCCTCAGTTCTAATGATTTTGATCAGTCCTAATTTCTCGAGTTTTCTTATGTGATAATAAACATTTTGTTCATGTATTCTTAATGCTCTAGCGATATCCATGGGACATGCAGGTCTTCTCCCAAGTTCTTTAATTATTTTTAATGCGAGTTCATTACTCAAGATAGAAAATAATCTAGGATCATCTAAAAGTAAAGCAGGATAAGCTCGCTGGCCTTCTTTCGTATCTTCGACTAAAAACTTCATATATTTTAAATGAAATGATAATATTAAAAACTTTATTGTAATGGTTACATTTTCTCTGGTGTTTCTATTCCCAATAGATTTAAGCAGTTCTTTAACGTAATTTTTGTTACTTTAACCAATGTTAACCTAAAGTTTCTTAGTTCTTCTGTCTCGGCTTTTAAGACTGGACATTTATGATAGAATTCCGAGAAGGTTGTTGCTAATTCATACGCATAGTTACATATATAGTGTGGTCTGAGGTCTCTAACAGCTCTTCTGATTACTTCGGGATATCCGGCGAGTTTCTTTACGAGTTTTTTCCCTCCTTCAGAAAGATTCTTATTTCCATAATTCTCTTCCCATTTCTTAATCTTATTCAGTATACCATTACATCTAGTATGAGCATATTGTACGTAAGGACCTGTATTACCTTCCAATTGCAAAGCCGCTTCCCAATCAAACACTAGAAGTTTATCACAACTAATACTCAACATACCATACTTTAATGCACCAAGACCTATCTTTTTAGCCAATTTAATTTTTTCTTTTTTACTCTTTCTTGGATTTCTTTTCTCGACTTCCTTCAGCGTTTTTTTCAAGATCTCATTCTTCAATTCATTGTACAAAACTATAGTTCCAAGTCTTGATGACATCTTACCTCTTTTTAAACTAACTAACTCGTAAACTAAGTGGTAGCTTTTTCCAGCCGCTGGAGAACCTATCAAATCAAAAACTTTGAACAATTGCTGGAAGTAAAATTTTTGCTCTGAACCAACAACATGAACACACCTATCGATCTTGAAATCACTAAACTGTTTTTCTGCTAATGCTAAATCTTTAGATTCATAAAGAGGGTTACCTTCACTTGTTAGTACAACAAAAATTCCTAGGTTATATTTTGTGAGGTCTATTATTATCGCTCCTTCACTCAATTTTGCGATGCCTCTCTTTACAAGTTCTTTAGAAATTTCCACTGCCCTTTTTTCGACTCCACCCTCAAAATAGAGTTTATCAAATTTTGTGTTCAATTCTCCGTAAATTTCATCAAGATAATCTAAACTCCATTTTTTCGTCATTTTCCAGATTTTTACTATTTCCTTATTTCTATCATAAAGTTTCTTGTTAATTTCTTTAACTTGTTGTTTAACTTTCTCATCTTCTGAAAAATATTTATTAACTTTAGAATAGACTTTGCCTAGCCATTCGCCCTTATTTTCTTCAGGTGCTTTATGATTGTGTAAATTCATAAACCCCCATAGACATTTTGCAACATGAGGACCAATGTCTCCCTGATAATTCGTTCTGAAAACTTTATGCCCTGTGAATTCTAGTAATCGGGAGATTGATTCTCCTATACATATGTTTCTTAGATGACCTATGTGAAAGCCTTTGTGGGTGTTTGGTTGTGCAAATTCAACCATGATTCTTTTTTTCTTACCTAAATTAGACGAACCGTAAGAACTTTTCTCTTTAAGGATAGTTCTGAGAACGAGTTTTGTAATTTTTGAATAATCAAAAAAGAAATTAATATAGCCAGCTTTAGCTTCTACTCTACTTATTGTCGAGTTTTTAGGGATCTTGATTTTACTGACGATGTTTTTTGCTATTTCTTGGGGTGTTTTCCTCATTTTTTTTGATAATGAAAAACATATGTTAGAGGCCAAATCTCCGAATTCTGGATCTGGCGGTACCTCGAAGGTCTCATCTATCTTCTCATGTTTAATTAAATTCACGTTACCCAGTAATTCAGAGATCTCTTGTTGAGTTTTTGTCATAATGTCCATGATAACCAACAAAATGTTTTTAAACCTCAATATTTAACTATTTTTAAATGATAGTAATTAAAACACCTTAATTCTCTACTTTTACTAGTTTTTGTTCTAAATAAGGTTATGTTATGAAAAAATTTCAAAATCTACGACCAGTCAAGGACATAAAAATCGATAGAAAAACTTCGATAAATGATTTAACTAAAAAAATGTTTGAATCAGGCGGCTTCACTGCCAAGAAGCTTGCAGTAGGAGTTGATATCTTAGAAAGAATGTTAAAGGATAAGGACTGTCTAAAGTTTCTTTCTTTCCCTGCATGTATAATAGCAACTGGAACAAGGGGTATAATAAAAGAAATGATTAGAAAAAAAATGTTCGATGTTTTGATTACTACTTGTGGAACCCTTGATCATGATTTGGCAAGAATATGGAAGGATTATTATCACGGAGACTTTCTAATGGATGACGGAGAATTACTCAAAAAAGGGATAAACAGATTGGGAAATGTATTAGTACCCAATGAATCATATGGGGATATTCTGGGGACCAAATCCAAGGAATTCTTATACAAAATCTATGAAAATTTTACTGAAGAACAGAAAAAGAAAGGAATAACTACGCACGAATTCATTTGGAAACTTGGTGAACTGATTGACCAAGATCCTGATGCACAAGAAAAGAAGGAAGAATCCATTATATATTGGTCTTGGAAGAATCAGATACCGATAATTGTGCCTGGACCGACGGATGGCTCGGTAGGTTACCAAGTTTGGGAATTTGCCCAAGATCATGATTTCAGGTTCCATATACTAGGAGATGAGCAATTGTTGAGTGATTTGACTTGGGGAGCGAAGAAACAAGGAGCTCTTATTATAGGAGGGGGGATAAGTAAGCACCACATCATATGGTGGGCGCAATTTGGTCGGGGATTAGATTACACAGTCTATATGACAACTGCACAAGAATACGATGGAAGTTTGTCCGGTGCACAGCCTCGTGAAGCCGTGTCTTGGGGAAAAATTAAAAAAGAATCATTATACTCACTTGTATACGGTGACGCAACAATAACACTTCCCATACTATATTCAGCTATAGTTGAAAGATTTGGGAAATGAAATTAGAAAGATTATAAAGTAATAATGAAATCAGAGAATTCCCTCATGGTCATGTGCCCATAAAAATCTGCTACCATATAAGAAACTTTTGCAAACAAATCCCAGAATTTACTTTCTCTTTTATTTGTTGCAGCTCTCAAGAGTCCCTTT
>DAOVGP010000030.1 GCA_030672375.1 Candidatus Aenigmatarchaeota archaeon
GGGAGACTACTAACTTCACTCAGCCAATAGAATCAATGCAGGTAATGCACAAAAACATACAAGAAGCAAAGACAGGAGATGCTATAGGTCTCAAAGTCAAGGATAAGGTTAGGGAAGGAGATTCTGTTTATAAAGTTTTAAAGTAAAAATTTGCTTTCCTAACCCAAAACTTTATCTTTTTTACAGTCCTTTATTTAAAACATATTCAATACTATCAAAAAACTTATATAGTAAAGAGTTACTCTTAAATAGTAGTAAAATTTATGTATAATAGAAGATGAGGGCACTAAAATGTCTTTTGAAGAAGAACTATCGAAAGAATTGAAAAAACCACTTACTTTTGAGAAAAAAGACGTAAAACATGAAGAGATACCAAAAGGTGAAATTTACACCAAGATCATAAACTTTACGAACCAAATAAGAAAAACTTATGGAGATATAATAAAGTCAGTCTTAATATTTGGCTCAGCAGCGACAGGAGACTTGAAAAAAACTTCTGATGCTGATATATGGGTTATTCTCGACGATACTGCAACCAAGAGTTCAGAAGATTTAGAGAGAGTAAGGATGCGAATTCAACTTATCGCAACCCAACTTAAAGATTTACATATACAAACTACAGGCTTAACAGAGTTTTGGGGGTGGATGAAAAAAGGTTCACCTGAACTATTCAATTTTCTCAGATTCAGTCTAGTTATCTATGATACTGGATTTGTTAAGCCAGTCCAGAGAATGCTTAAAGCAGGGCTATTGCCACCGAGTGAAGAGACCGTTGGAATAAAATCCAGATCTGCCGAGGCTCATCTGAAGAAGGTAAAGTTGACTATAAAAGCACTCATATTCGATTTAAGGTATGCCGCTACAGATGCTTGTCAATCAGTGGTAATGTACTATTACAAGACAACACCAGATCAAAAACACATGGCTGAAGAATTGAAGAGACTAGTCAAAGAAAATAAACTCGAGAGAGAATACATCGATAAATTCATTGAATTGAATAAACTATGGAAGGATATTGATCATGGTGTCATAAAGGAAACCATGCCTGAACATTTAACTCAGGCTATGTCTCTTGCTACTGATATAATCGGGAGAATGAAGAAACTTCTTCCAAAAGATTTGGTAGATATATCATCGTGATTTAATGAAAAAAAAGAAAGAAAAAAAACCAAAAACTAAGGCTCAGATAGAAAAAGATGTGAATGAATTAAAGGATAAAATTCTAGAGAAGTATGGTGATATAGTCAAATGTGTCATCATGATGGGCTCTGTTGCAAGAGGTGAATTCAAGTCAAAATCTGATGTTGATGTTTTCATCGTCGTTGACGATACTACAAAACCCATAACTCGACGAGAAAAGAGAAAGATTGATGATAAACTTGAGAAGATGGCAGCTGATATTTCACCTGATTTATCAATTCAGCCATCCTATACCCTGACAGAATTCTGGGATTATGCCAGAGTATGTCATCCTATCATTTACAACTTCATCAAAGAAGGAAAAGCAGTTTATGATGTAGGTTTCTTCATGCCCATCAAGAAATTGTTGAAGATGGGAAAAATACCTGCCACAAGGGAAGCAATAGAAAGTTATATGGAAGGCGCTCCTAAGAAGTTGATGAGAGCTAAGACAGTCAAACTGTTGATGCTCGCTGAAGATTGTTATTATTCAATGCTAAACACATCTCAAGCTGTTCTGATGTTCATGGGATTAGAACCCCCAGTTCCAAGCAAAGCTTATGCTGAAGTGAAGAAATATCTTGTCGATCCTGGGATTCTTGAGCAAAAATATGTAGATTGGTTGAAAGAAATCATAGCAATAAGAAAGAAGATCGAACACAAGGAATTGATGGATGTTACTGGAGCTTATGTTGATGAATGGATAGATAAAGCAGATAAGTTCATTGAAAAAATGTTTCAGTTGCTTTCAGTATTGGAATTCAGGAAAAAAGAGAAAATATTAGAGAGGACCCATGAAGTCATGTACAAGGCTGCGATTGCTGCATTAAAGACTCTGAAGAAATTACCGAAAGAGAATGACGATATTCCAAAAGTATTCAAGGCAGAATTTATCGATAAGAAACTCGTTGAAGGATATTATTGGGATGTATGGAAAAGAATAGAAGAAATGAAGGGTTTGGCTGAAAAGAAAGCTTTGGACAAGGTTTCTGACAAGGATGTTTACAAAATGAGGGAATACGTCAGGAATTTAATAAGGGATTTGGCAAAAATTTTAAAAAAGAAAGAAAAGAAAAAGAAATAACTTTTTAAGTTTAAGGAGTTTGAATATTTCTATGACAATTCAAGTTGTAGATGAACGTGTTGTTCGAGAATACTTAATGGGGTGTGATCTGAATATACTGAGAAATTATTTTTTAGTGTTGGGTGAATCTACAGGATATAAAGATTCTGGTCCTTATGTTTACAAAGCATGCCCGGACATTAATCCCAACTCTCCGATAATTACATTGTTGTCCCAGAGTGAAAAACAAGAAGAAACTTGGGGTAATTTAATGAAAATTGCTGAAGAGGTGGGTTCTCAAAGAGGTCTACCTTTGAAATCATTCTTCCCTCATTTTTATTCAGACGAGTGATTATTCAAACATATAATCTTTTCATGACTTCATTTAGAGAGATAACCCTGGTATCTGGAAAATATCTGTCTGTTGAATATTTGCTTCCTGTATATATCCTTTTAGGTTTTAAGGTCTTTGAATTTTTCTTTGGTGCATTCAGAATAAGATCATAAATTGCCCAAATTTGTTCTTCTGAATTGACAATCTTTTTTATCTCTTTAATTGAATATTCTAAACAACGCTTGTTATAGTTACCACCAACAAAAATTACCTTGTCATTAAACTCTTCTAATTCTGAAGAATCTAGTGGAATACCCTCATCATATAAAGTAAAAATTACCTTGTCAATTAATCCAAGCTCTAAAAGAAGACTTGTAGCAGCAGCATAATGATGCAATGTTTCTAGTATAACCAATCCTACTCTATCATGTGGGGGGGTTTTTCCAAGAAGAGTAAAAAGTTTATTCGTATATTCATCTACTTCTTTCCTGATTAGAGGTGTTTTCACACGGTCCATGTGAGTTAATAACAAATAAAGAGGATGACCGAGTATAATTACAATATCTGCTTCTATGGGTCTTTTATTTTCTTTGACATGTTCTTGGCACACTCTTAATAATTCAGTGGCTTCTTCTGTTTCATACTTTGGTATGGGGTTTAAAAACCGGTTTTTACTTATTAAATTCTCTTCAATGTGTCCATTCCATTCAGCAAAACGTTCATTTAATACAATATCACTACTACTGTTATTTGCTGGGAATCTGTCCTTTAACTTGGGGTCATAATGTAGTGTCATTAGTCTATTAGAACAAAATTAAAAGTATTAAAACTTATCATCCACTAAAATTAAAGATATAATTGAATTGATGAGCATGCAAGGCATAATCTTGGGTTATCGAAGGGGAAGACACACACAGAACGTTAACCAGATGTTGGTTGAATTAGAGAATGTGAACTCTAAAGAAAAAGCAAAAGAATTCCTAGGAAAAAAACTTATCTGGGAGTCACCAGGAGGTAAACAGATAAAAGGAGAGATCATAGCTTTACATGGAAATAAAGGCGTTGTCAGGGCAAAATTCGAGAAAAACTTACCAGGACAAGCTATAACAACGAAAGTTCAATTGATCTAACCATGATACATTAATGTAAGTTGATTCTTCCTAATTTCTGCGCTTTTCCACTTTTTCTCGAGCAATTCACAAATTTCAACAAAATTTGTCTTCAATTTCTTAATCCATTTATTGTGAGTATCTTTTATGAAAGAAATCATCTGATTGTCCTTGGCGATTACAATTTTTTCTGCTCCCCAGGAAATGGACATCAATTGTTTGAATATCTCAAACGCTTCATCCTTCTTTTCTTCTAACATCTTTGCCTCATACAAGGAAGAAAGATTGCTTGAAGTTCGAACGAATACGATTGATTCGAGTATTCTGGCTCTGTCCAAAAGTTCATCCTTCATTTTATTGACAATATCGCAAAGAATGAAGTCAGGATCTTCTAACTTAACACCAAATTCTTTTCTTAATTCCTTTAACTTCGGAAGATTGTGTTTCTTCCTCAACTTCTCATATTTACTCTCCACTTCCTTCATGGGTTAAATATTAAACGGTCATCTAATTAAATCTTATTGTGTCTAAAAAAACTGGTACATCAAAAATAATCAAAGAGGGTTTAACCAAATTAAAAATTCCTAAGGATTATTTGAGTAAAAAACACTTCTTCAATCCAAAGGTTGAATTATCAAGGGATTTAACAGTTCTAGTGTTGAATTCTCTGGGCCCAAAAGATTGGGTAATTTGTGACGCTTTATCAGGGATTGGAGCAAGAGGTTTAAGGGTTGCAAAAGAATGTGACGTCAAAAGAGTCTGGTTGAACGATATGAGTGAATACAACATTCCATATATGAAAAAGAATGCTCGTTTAAATCGGGTAAAAAGTAAAATTAAAATCACTAATCAAGATGCCAATCAATTGCTTTCAGAACAAATAAGGACTTTTGATTACATAGATATAGATCCTTGGGGTAGTCCTACTTATTTTTTCGATTCTTGTGCTAGGTCAATAAAGAGAAAAGGTTTCCTAGGATTTTCTGCTACCGATACTGCTGCTCTATGCGGAACTAGTTCTATAACATGTTTGAGAAGATATGGTATCCAAAGCTATAAGACAGATTTCTTCAAAGAACTCGGTGTAAGGATACTGATTACGAGTGCAGCGTTGTCATTCTCAAAATGGTTTTTTTCTCTTAAACCTTTGTTGTCTTATACTTCAAAACATTATTTCAGAGTTTTCGCTGAAGTTAAAAAAGGAAGGAGTATAGCTAGCAAAACAGTCAAAAAAAATCTAGGCTATGTTAATTACTGTCCAAAATGCCTATGGAGAAAAATGGATAAAAGACCGATAACAAAATGTGAATTCTGCGGTAGCGAGACAAAGATTATAGGAAAAATTTGGATAGGTAAGATACAAGACGTGAAATTCATTAAGAAATGCATAAAGCAACTATCCAAAATCGATTGGTTAAAAAATAAATATAAGGTAAGAAAATTACTACTTTCATTGGTGAATGAATCTATACCCCTTTATTACGATGTACATAAAATCTGTAAAAAACACAGCTTGAAAATACCGAAATTCATGATATTACAAGATAAACTCAAAAAGAAAAACTATTCAGCAGAAAGAACGCATTTTTGTAAAACAGGAATAAAAACTAACGCAGAACTAGAGGAATTCATTAAGATAATTTCCAAAAGTTAATTTTATTCTTTACATTGTTAATTTAGTGAAAATTTAATTTAAACCAAGTTCAAATTCTTATTGGGAAGTACATGAGACAAATCAGTTTATTGATATTTTTGATTTCCTGTTTATCATTAGCTACTCTAGCATATGCTGTACATGTTGATGGAGTTTCTTTGTATTATTATACAGGTGAAAAGTTCGATGGGAACGTAACTATTATACCAGTTGAGAATCCCAAAAATAAAACAACGGTTAACTTTACAGATGGACAATGGTCTATTGATTTTGATATGATTACTGAAGATGTTCAATACCTCACATTCATAATCGATGATAACGAGAAAATTGGTTACACACAAGTTAAATTGGATAACGATAATCCCAGAAAGACAACAGGATGTTCTATTCAAAATATTTCAGTGTCTGGTTATGCTGTCAATGTTAACTCTGGAAATCCGATAACTTCTGGAAATGTGAGAGTATCCATCCTAGATACAGATTACACGAACATAACATCTTTCTCAGGGGAATGGAATATAGACTTTCATCCATGTTTGATAAGTGGGAAGATATACACACTTTACATTCTAATATCTGACAATACTGGTAAAACTGGTGAGA
The DNA here is from genome assembly GCA_030672375.1 of Candidatus Aenigmatarchaeota archaeon. Lineage (GTDB taxonomy): Archaea > Aenigmatarchaeota > Aenigmatarchaeia > CG10238-14 > CG10238-14 > DAOVGP01. The sequence continues at coordinate 5,946 of DAOVGP010000030.1, forward strand.
TGTTTCAAACTTATCCTGCCAGATAAAATGTTCTGTTAGATTTTTTAAACCATAAAATGCAAATAATCTTTAATGAAAATCAATAAGAAACCCACACTAAAAAGAACAATAAACCTGTTCACGCTTACAATGTACGGTATAGGAATAATACTCGGTGCAGGCATCTACGCACTCATAGGTAAGTCAGCAGGTATGGCTGGTAACTCCCTCTGGTTATCCTTTTTAATCGCCTCTTTAGTTGGTGGATTCACTGGATTGAGCTATGCAGAGCTTGTTTCGATGTTCCCGAAAAGTGCTGCTGAATACATATATGTCAAGAATTCTTTCAAGAACAAAGTCCTTGCATTTTCAGTGGGTTGGATAGAGATAGCTGCTGATGTCATATCCGCATCAGTAGTTGCAATAGGCTTCGCAGGTTACCTTTATGCTCTTACGGGTGTACCCATAGTTCTTGGCGCACTCGGTCTCATTCTTGTGTTGTCATTGATAAATTTCTGGGGGATTGGTAAATCGACAAAGCTTAATGTAATTTTTACAGTCATCGAGTTGTTTGGATTATTGCTTGTTATTTTCTTTGCCATACCACATTTAGGTTCTGTCAATTATATGGAAATGCCACATGGATTTTCTGGTGTACTTGGTGCGAGTGCGCTGATATTCTTTGCGTTCATAGGTTTTGAGGATATTGCAAACATAACAGAGGAAACAAAAGATCCTAAAAAAATCGCACCCAAGGCATTAATTTTTTCAATAGCAATTACAACGGTAATTTACTTACTTGTTGCTATATCAGCAGTAAGTTTAGCACCTTGGGATTCCCTTGCTGATTCAACTGCACCACTCGCTTATGCTGTTTCAAATAAGATTGGTCAGAATGCTTTCCTGCTTTTGTCCATAATCGCACTTTTTGCAACTGCCAATACTGTACTCATCCTTTTAATAGTCGGTGCACGACAGATTTATGGAATGAGTAATGATGGTTCGTTACCCAAATTTCTATCAAGAATTCATCCTAAAAGAAGAACACCATGGATATCCGTTTTTGTCGTAATGTTGATAGCGATGGCTTTCGTATTTCTAGAAAACATAACGATAGTTGCGAGTATAACTGACTTTGCAACTTTTGTAGTTTTCTTCTTTGTCAATGCAGCCGCTATTATCTTGCGTTTCACTATGCCTAAGCTTAAAAGGGAATTCCGCATGCCGTTAAACATAGGTAAATTCCCTATAATTTCATTCTTAGGTATACTTACAATAATTGTCTTAACATTTCATTTAGAACCCTTAACTATACTAATAGGTTTCTTGTTATTTTTGACAGCAATTCCAATGTATTATGTCTTACGTAAGAAATCAGGAATAAAGATTTGATAAAAAATCGAGTAAAGATTAAACATAAATTCCTCCTCAAAAAAGATAATTAACATGGAACTAGCTGTACTTTTTAGCGGAGGAAAGGATTCTGTCAGGACTGTACATTGGTGTTTGAAAAAAGGACATACTGTCAAGTATCTTGTGACGATGATATCAAAGAGAGAAGATTCTTGGATGTTCCATACACCAAACATTAATTTCGCAGAGATGTCTGCTGAGGCAATTGGTATTCCGATTATAACGAAAGAAACTTCAGGTATAAAAGAGAAAGAGTTAGATGACTTAAAGGATGTTTTGAGGATATTGGGTGTAGATGCTGTTGCTTGTGGTGGCATTTTCAGTGATTATCAGAAGAAAAGATTTGAGAACATTTGCGGTGAATTAAACCTTAAATTATTAGCTCCTTTCTGGCATGTTGATCCTAAAAGTTTTCTGAAAGAATTAATAGGACTTGGGTTTGAAGTTGGGATAATAGGAGTTTATGCTGAGGGCTTAGATGAGAGTTGGTTAGGGAGAAAATTAGATAAAGAAGTTTTAGAAGAATTGAAAAAGTTGAATGAAAAGTTTGGTATAAGTTTAGTTGGAGAAGGTGGCGAATACGAAACTTTCGTTGTTGATGGGCCTATTTTCAAAAAAAGAATAGAAATAATAGAATCAGATAAAGTTTGGGATGAAAAAACTCAGAGTGGATACTTGAAGATTAAGAAAGCCAAGTTAGTCGATAAATAATTATTTTTCTTCTAGAATTTTTTCTTGCAACTTCACATATTC
>DAOVGP010000045.1 GCA_030672375.1 Candidatus Aenigmatarchaeota archaeon
AGCAACAAGGCTTGTCTTTCCTGTACCACCTCTACCCATCACAACTATTTTTTTCATTTAAAACCATCCACAACTTTTAATTAATCTTTGTTGATTTAAAACTTAAATTAGATTCTCCACAGGCATAAATTTTCTCAGAACAAAAATCTATCTTTTCTTGAAAAAGAACTTCTAAAAAGTAAATTAACCTAACTCAATTTTTATTTATTAAAAATCAAATTAACCTTTATGAAAACAGCACTTTTTGTTGGTCGTTTTCAACCTTTCCATATAGGCCATTTAAATGACATAAAATGGATTCTAGAAAGATATGATAAAGTTATAATAGTCATTGGTAGTTCTCAAGAATCTAATACAGAAAAGAATCCTTTCACTCTTGAAAAAAGGAAAAAAATGATTGAGAATACGTTAAAAAATGAGAAAATCGAGAAAGATGTCTACGAAATAATTGAGATACCAGATGCTCATGATGATGAAAAATGGACCAAGAGTATTTTAGATAAAGTTAAATTCGATGCCATATTTACTAGAAATCCTTGGACAAAAAGATGTTTTGAAAAATTCAAAATTCCTGTTAAAGAACATCCAATGTATGGAGATATTTCTGGAACTAAAATTAGAGAGATGATGAAGAACGGGGAACAATGGGAAAAATTAGTTCCAAAAGAAGTTGAAAGAATTTTGAAAAAAGGTTAGCCCTTGGGATAAGGTGTAGTTTCCATGAGCTTTAATAATTCCTTTACTCTCCTTAATATATCTTCCTCAAAAAATCTACATGTCTCTATGAGTGCTCTTCTTCTATTATCGTACCATGTGTAAGTGTAAATCTTTCTGAGTAATGAATAAATAAATGACCTCTGAATAAGAGTTCTCTTTCTCCAAGTAGTCACTAATCTTGAATAAAATTCAATTACTATTGAGCCTGTCCCATCAGAACGCACCTGACCATGTTTTACTCTAACCCAAGCAAACATCTTAGTCCTCTGATCAAATGATTTTTGACCATGCCAGTATATGTGGAAATAAGTTATATTTGGATCTAAAGTAGTCACATAATATTCGTCTATAAAAGTATTCGTCCCGCTTATTCTCAACCCTCTCTGTATCATCCTAGGTATCCTTTTTATTATTTTTCTGATGTTGGGCCCAGAATATTCGATGGTAATAGTCCTTCTAGGAGTGAAACAATCATATTCTTCTATGATTGTCCTAGTTTTCACTCCAGCCAATTCTTTACTTATATCTGGTGGTCCTTCATCCTTATACATTATCTAAACTCCTCTTTCTTCCATTCTTCTGGTCTTTTCCCTTCTTGAGTAACTGCAGCTCTACTCAAGAATGTATGTTCTTCCTCAGGAATCTTTAACATTCCTTTCAACGGATCCATCGCATGCATATAAAGAGTAACCCATTGTCTTTCTTCAGCCAATAATCCTTTTGGATGGATTCCATAAAATTCTGGTGGTAATTCGTTTGGATGTGTACCCTTCTTGAGAAACCTTACCATCAATCTCAGAGCTGTTACAGCATGTTTGAAAGGATCTTTGAAACCTCCTCTCTCAAATAGAATATAAGTGATTTCTTTTTTACCCATTCCAGCTTTCGTGAGTATCCAGAGAAGTCTGTACACAAGATCGTCACCAAGCTCGATAGGGTAGTGAGAATGATAAGTAGTTGGTCTGTTTGAATGAACACAAACTATGTATTTTCCAATATCTGGAACTAATTTTGTTAAATTAGTCAATTCTTCTATAGGGTCAACACCTTGACCTGCGAGGTGCTCAAAATCTATCAACAAATAAAATTTATCCCAATGAGGATTCCCTTCCTTTTTTAATGATTCTCTTGTATGTTTTATCGCCACATAAATTTGTTTTGTTCTCCATAGCATATACCTACCCGCATAACTTGGGTCTCTTGCATCTGGGGTTTCAACTGCAATTTTTAGGTTTTTTAAAACATCCATGAGTTCTTTTTTTTCTTTTTCAAGGTTTGGGGGATTGATTATTTTCAATTCGTTAGAAATTATTGAAGGTAATCCTCTTCCTTTGAATTCTTTTGTTTCATGTAACCATCTAGCCAATGCAATAAAGTGGCCTTGTAGCATCTTAGCTGCAACAACTCCGTAGAAAAATTCTTTTAGGAATCTGTCTCCCTTTTCTTCATTCGCCTTGAGAACATCTCTTAACCACCATTCATTCGTATCAGGATCGATTTCCCCGAACTCTTTAACCCATTCTTCAAGTTCCTTCTCATAAAATTTTACCATATCAGTCCAGATGGGATCTTTTGTATAGAAAAGATAATGTGCTATTATCTTACAAGCATCAAGATAATCCCCTCTTTCCCTTCCAACATAATACCATTCACGTTTTTTTGGATCATCACTACTTAGCTTCTCTTTCAACTCTTTTTTGAATAATTCTCTCAATTTTGTAGTATGTTTTTCTGTCTCTTCTTCGTCAAATTTTCTAATTTCCTCAGTGATTCCACGTCTGCGTTCAGGCTCTAAATCGGGTCTTGCCAATTCTGCTCTTCTAGGTCCCATAAACTCTTGTCTTTCTCTTGCAATCTCGAGTTCACTTTTATGATAAAGAGTAGACGCTTCTTCACCGAGAATAAGCCTATCATATTTTTCCCATAATTCTTCAATAAAATAATCCCTTGTTTTTTTATTCTCGAACAGTATTTCAGAAATAAATCTTCCCTCCCAATCAGCCATCATTATCTCTAACCTTGATCCAGTATAAGTCAACATCTCAAGCCAAAAGTGTAAACAAGCATGGAACTCAATGTATTTACAACCTCCATAAACGGCAGACTTGACAGATTTATGAGTGTGATCTTCTGCCTCCCTCCACTGCACCATTTCTGGAATCGTGAAAGGTACTGTCAAACTTCCATGAAAATTCAAATCAACTCCTTGTTTTCTTGCTATATACCTTAATTGTTGTCCATCAGTGAAATTTATTTCATGCGGAACATCAGCTGCTATCTCTATTGCGCTAGTTCCTCTTGTCAAGGCATAACCTATCTTTCTTACTAAAGTAGCTAATTCCTCTGATCTAGCTATGCTATACAACCCAGTCGAAACCGCAACTTTTAATTTTAAGTCTGGCATTAAACCCCCGCAAATGATCCTAGAAGACATGGAAATATTTTTTTACCAAACACTTCTCTATAATAAGGTCTTCCAAATCCATGAGTAATTAAATTTTTAAGGTTACCAGCGTAAGGACCCTTAACTAATAATAATTCTATTCCAAACAATTCATACAATTTCTCACAAAAAGTCCTTACAGAATTTTTGATTTTAGAATTAATATCTGTCTTGAATACAGAAGATTCTTCTTCCTCCATTTTTCCGTAGATTTCGGGAAAATCTTCCTTCAGAACTTCATCTAAACTTTTCACAATTCCATCTTCACCGACTATCTTCTTCCCCAATAGTTCTTCTATGTAATAATCAACTTTTTTTTCTTCAGCTATGATTTCTATTATTCTCTCGAGTACAACATTCTGTGTTACAAAAATAGAAGATATTGGGTTAAAATCTATGTCCTCTATTTCCTGTCCTTCTCGAGTTTTCATAACTTGTATACCGACTGGTATTTGTAGCATTATGTACCAGTAATTTCCAGGACTTCCTGTAGTAAATAATCTTCTCCTCGCCTCTAGAATATCTTCTTTTGTTATTTTGACACCATGTTTTTTTTCTATTTCTGGTATCCATTTCTTAACAACATCATCATAGGGTTCAATAGCGAACTTAGGATTTGCATTACCTTCAATATGATATTGCATCCTCGATTGTCCTGGTGGATACCTTGACACACCCTTGGGTAGGTGTATCTCTCTTGGAGTTTTATGTGGTTCTGTTGGTTCTAGGCCTTCCATTCTAGTCCATGCCCAGTATTCGATGTACTGAATAGCGTAGGGAAACCCTGCTCCGGCTGGTAAGTTTGCATTCATTATAAGTGTATTGTCATCGACTTCTCTCATTTGAAAAACTCTTCTTATCAAAGGTCTGACCCAATTCATGTATTCTTCGATTGATGTTCTCCTTCCCATTAAACGTTGCACTATCATCTTATAGCGTTGTTTTACTTCATCTCCAAATAAATCTTTCCATCTTTTGTACAATCTCACTTTTGTGGTAAGAATTACTGCTTCAGCCTTTGATATCTCTATTTTTTTCCTTATTTTTTCTACTGTATCATCTTCGTCTGATAATTCTTGGAAATCGGCTATGATAGTCGGCCATCTTGGTGCGATTGACCTTAAAGATACCCCTTCTGGTAAGTTGGCATCTACTTGATCTATAAACATAGCCTTGAGTGAATGTTCGTCTTCTTTCGCAAAATACGATAAAATTTCTTTATACCTTCTCTTGTCATGCATTAAAAGTTCTGTATCGGAAACTGCTCGATCAATTTGTGATAGTCCTTCTTTCACTTGACGAATAAGCTCATGTTTTTGTTTAATTATCGTTTGATAATACGGGTGAGAAGGGCTTATTTCCATATACTCATCAACTTTTAAAACAGTGAATTCCCATCTGTTTTTCATGTTATTGAGAAGGGTTGTTAAACCATCATAAGCAACTCTAACAGGAACAGTAGGATTGAATCTGAATGTACTTTGAGGATGCCTCAATGCCCAACCTCGACTGGACTCATCACTTCCTGATCTGGGTATCGAATCATGAAGATAATCAAAAGTAAGGTATTTATCTCCTGGTCCTTGTTCCCTCCATTTCACTACCATCAATCACACCTTTAACAAGTATATCCCCAATAAAATAGAGAATATGCCTATCAGAATTCCAGACCAAGCCATACCAGGTGGTTGAATGTCTTCTGAATCGGGAAAATACACTACCATAAAAAACCCAAACAAAATGCAACCGATGCCAAAGAGTTTAGTTAGTATCATATCCTCAAAATATAAATTGTTTTGAGCGATAATTAAATCTTAGTTTCTTCTTAAGACTGGTAGAATTTATATCCCCATATTTTTTTAATCTGATTACCTCAACGTCCAGATCCCTGTCCTTTAATTCTTTTTTTAGTTCTTTCTCATCCCAAGGTTGATCATGGCCCAGAACGATTATATCAGGCCTGATTTCTTCAACTATTCGAAATTTGTTTGGTCCTTCATATCCAAGAATTGCTTCATCAACTACATTTAGTGATTCTACGATTTTCTTTCTTCCTTGTTCTGACATAATCGGCCTTTTACCCTTTTCACGTAGAACTGTTGAATCCCTTGATATCACGACTATTAATCTTGAATTTTTATCGATTTTTTTACAGTTTTCTAAAAATTTTATGTGACCGGTATGTATTATGTCGAAAACACCAAAAGTTGCAATCTTTTTCATGTTTCTCCAAGATTCTTTTAACGTCTGAGAATAAAACTTTTATTCTCAATAACCCAATCTAATTATTGATAGTATGGTTTTTGCAAGATCAAAGTTAATGATCCAAGAATGGTGTATAGAAGAAAAACCAGTAATGTTGACACTAAATTATACTGGTCCTAATCCTCAATTGGCTGTTAAAAAATACGTTGAACTTGTGAAAACGATTTTCAGTGTGAAAGATTCAGATATACAGGAAAAAGTGTTCAATTGGGACAGGAGTGGGAAAGAGGAAAAGTTTAATATTGAATACGAAGTTAGAAAGGATTTTGATCAACATTCTTACCTTTTCGTTCAGGGTACTATCGACGGACATATAGTTCCGAGTGAGGAGTTCGGAAAGGAGGGACATGTTAGGATTAGAATTAGAGGTGCGATCCGAGCTGAATATCCACAGGATACCTTTTGGCAGAGAAGTCTTTTGTACGAAATAATACGTGTTTTCTATCACAAAGTCATTTATTCAAGTAATTGGGACAAATACATGTACGATTGCCGTGAAAGGTTAACGATGTTCATGAAGGAGATGAAAGGATACTTCAACCTACTAGGAAAGAGTGGTATGTAATTTTTATTCTATTCCTAATTTTATCTTGAATTCCAAGGTAAATATCACTATAAATACAAACACTATTAATGACAAAATAATAAAATTCTTTGAAAACCATAAAAATTCAGGAATTCTGATTGTTCTAATGGTATCCAAATATACATGATAAGAACCGAGCAAGAATAGAATAACAAAAATTCCTACTATCAGATTAACGATTTGTTTTGCAGTCAAGTTTTCTAGAACCCAACGGAATGGTTGATATTCGTACCAAGACATAGAATCACCAAGAAAAACCGAAGAGTAAAGGTATTCCAAAATAGACTAGAATAACTGATAAGATTGCACCGAGTAACCAAATCAAGATCGAAGTTAATCCACTTGCCCCGCCAGTGAATAAAGCGTTGAGTAAAAAGATCGCACCAAAGAATGTTAAACCCACACCAATTAAACCAGCCTTGAAATTGTATGGGGTTTTAATCAAGTAAAAATCTGGAAATATGTAATTCATGATAACTAACAGTATGAAAGATCCAGTTGTTAAGTAATAAATCCACTTTTGGTCCTCGATATTCAACTTTAAATCTATTTTCCAAGTTCTACTGGTTTTTTTAATATCGCGTAAAAATATTTCCTCTTTACTCATGTAATCGAATATTTAGAAGAGAGTTAAACTTTTAAGGTTATTGTTCTTAGTTCAAAAAACGCTAACAGAACCTTCCAACAAACTATTGATTAATTTTTCAAACCCTTCTTTGGATAAACTTTCAGAGACTATTTCTTCAACCTTATTCCTCTTAAAATCGCCGTTGGATATGTATTTGATACCGACAAAAGGATCGTTAATAGGTTTTCCTATTTTTGATAACAATTGCACCTGAACTTCCTTAACATTAAAAATTTCATTTATCTTGTTAGCTATCTCTTGTGCCTTTAGATTATAGATTTTTCCTACATGAGAAATAGGATTTTTTCCGGCTACAGCTTCTAGAGACATAGGACGACAAGGTGTTATCAAACCGTTGGATCTATTACCTCTTCCGACTTGACCGTCATCCCCATTCTCCCAAGAAGTCCCTGTAACTGTCAAGTAAATGCTTTCTCCTTTATCGAGTGTGTTGATTGAGACTTGCATACTCTCAATACTGAATTTTTTGTGTATCAATTCTCTAATCTTTTCTTTCTGATTGTAATAATCTTCTAGACTAGGAACGAATTTACTTATGAAAGCAATGGCAATCGTTAGATCGATATTATTGTTATTCCTACTTCCCATGACTTTGATGTCTTCACCTATGGGAGGAAATTTTTTCTTCATTTCTTTCGAGTTCAAAAATTTTTCTACATTAAGAACAGTATTCTCTAGGAGAGTCATAGGAGCAAAACCAACACCGAACGATGTATCATTGGCTGGAGGTATTTCACCCTTATTGAACCTCTTGAATATATCGACCAAGTCTTGAGAACCAGGATGAATCTTAACAAAAATTTCTGGATTCAAGTTATCTGCAAACCTTAAAGTTTCATCAAAGTATTTATCGACTTCTTCAAAAATCAGTTTCTTGATTTCGTCGATGTCCGTGATAATAGTCGCGGTACCAGCTACTGTTGCATCTGGTCTTTCTATGATACTCCCTCCACCGAACACGACATCAGAAACACCACCGACTAACAAACCCTTATCCAAGTTATGATGACATATGAAACCCTTGTTATCTAAATAATATTGACAAAGAATTCTTGAAGAGGCTTCACATATTGCGTCTGTCAGGGAATCTGGATGACCGATTCCCTTTCTCTCAACCATCTCTATCCTTTGTTCAGAAACAGGAGTTTGATTCAATTTTTCGATAAAAACTTGCATGAACTGTATTTGACCTTTATATTATATATAATTATTTATAATTGACATGAATAAATATAACTGGTAGTTATGATAACTGGAAGTTTGATAAAGAAGATTAGACAAGAAGTTGGAATGACACAACAGAAGTTGGCTGATCTTGTAGGCATAACTCAACCCCACATAGCAAAGATAGAGAATGAAAAAGTGAACCCAAGATTATCTACTGTCAATAAAATCTTGTCTGTATTGAAGACTAACAATAGATTAAGGTGTGAAGATATAATAACTAAGGAATTGATATTCGTCGATCCCAAAAATCCTATCAATCATGTAGTAAAACTCATGAAGAAGTATGATATCTCCCAGATTCCTGTGGTGGACAAAGGAAAATGTGTAGGTAGTATAAGCGAGAAGACGATCGTGAGAAATTTAGACAATATTTCCAGTCAAACCAAAGTCAAAGAATTGATGAATGAACCTTTCCCAATAATAACTTGTAATGAACATCTAGATATCATCAAATCTTTATTGGAGTATCATCAAGCTGTTATAATCTCTGAAAAAGGTAGATTGGTAGGAATAGTTACGAAGTCTGACATTCTGAGTCTATTGAAGTGATTAAAGCATTTCTTTTATCTTTTCTGAAATGAAGTTCACGACTTCTTCTGAAACCGGTACTGTGAAAGATTTTCTGTATCTTTTCTCTTTATCCAACAAGTAGAAACCCCTAGATAGAGAAATGAATTCACTCTCTCTTTCAGGCGTTATTGCTTTTTTCCTTGCAACCTCTATGAAATTATTGTTCCCGAACTTAATTTCTTCTGATTTTATCGTTTCGAATTCAACCATAGTTTTACCTCCTTCTTGAGTATTTTAAATCCGAGTTACAAATAATTAGTATTGACAATTAAAAAATTTATAAGGTTGATATTATGGGAATTTTTGGAAAAATAACCGGCATTTTTCGTAGAAAGAAGGGAGAGCCTCCATTGGAAGAACCGCCTGATTTAGGACCTCTCACACCATTAAGAACTGGAGAGAAACCTCTACCCCCTTCAGCTGAGCCATTGTCACCTGCCCATAGACCAACAAGTCTTGAACCTCTACCTCCACCACCTAGATTACAGACACCCATATCACCAGAAAGAGAGAGCATTGATGTGAGTAACATAAAAGCAAAGTTAGACCTTTTATTGACTCAGATGGAGAGTGTGAAGATTCAGAACAAAAATGTTGAGGAAAGGCTTAAATCAATAGAGAAGATGTTAGCGGAAATGAGAGGAATAAGATATTATTAAAGAAGATATTAAGATCAACAACATTAAACCCATTAATCCAAATTCTGGGAGACTTATTGGGTATCCTGTCTTGATTTCAATTGGCTCTGCTATTCTTTTAACTAATGAATCAGATTCTGATGTAGCATTGAAGGTCACAGAACCACTAGTGATAGGCCCCAAAAGAGTTATCGTTGCAATTGTGTTACGTGTTCTACCTAGTTCCACATTCAATACCTTATCAGAAGGCATGTAAACGTCAACTAGATGTGATACATCCACTGATTGATACAAGGCCTGCTTTGTGAAATAGATAGTATAACTATCGACACCAGTTGCGTTGTTGAGAATGTAAATATTGACTATCTCTTTCTTACCAATCGTGAATAACTGTGGTGCCCCTACCCATATTTTTAAATCATAACTTGGCGGGCCCAAAGTTGTTGTAGTTGATGACGTGGTTGTGGTGGTTGTCGCCCCCAATGTTGTTGTTGTAGTTGATGAAGTAGTTGTGGTGGTTGTAGTAGTTGGAGTTATACCTAATTGATATTCATTATAAATCTCAGTAGAACTCAGTGTTCTGTTGTAGATTTTGAATTCATCCATTATTCCATTGAAATTCTGGGTACCTCTGTTGATACCGCCTTCACCGATATGGAATTCGTCGGCAGTTTGTGG